>NZ_JAZEUN010000004.1:0-223313 GCF_037029175.1 Galbibacter sp. PAP.153
AGTTTTATCGGATAAATATGTCTATTCATCTATAGATGAGTTGATTTAGTTGTTAAAAATTTCCAATTAAAATAATTACTGTTTAAATTTGAACCTTATTATAGCCGCATAACCTAAATCAATTCATTACTAACTAACCACCTGCTATGGATAAACTTTACCCTGCTCAAATCAAGTATTTATTTCTATTATTTATTTTTTCTACTGTAACAAGTGGTTTTAGTCAATCTTTTACGGAAACGTATGATGATAATCCAGGATTTTTCATTTCTAGCAATGATTTTACAAATGATGACATTAGATATCAGATTAGTGGCATTAATCCAAACTATGAAAATGCAACATCCAATAATACGCAGGCCTTATCTGAGGGCGGGGCCGGCGACTATGCTCTTCAATTTGATAGCGGTGGATTAGGAGGGATCTCTGAAATTATCATAAGTCTAAGTTCAGGGGGGAATTTTAGCCTAAGCTCTTTATCGTTTGATATAATAGCTGATGCAAACATAACTTTTTCTAGTAGCTCTGGAGGGAATGTGAGCTTCGCTTCAAATAACATCTCCGTTCATAATCAAAACTATGACTTCTCATCTGAGACAGGCTTTGATGACATCACAAGCTTTACAATTTCAGGAGGAAACATAGTTGTAGATTTGGATGATTTATCATACACTATTGGAAGTCCGGGCAATGTAGACCCTGTCATCACAGGCTTGCCTACTGACATCACGGTGGAAGAAGATGCCACGACCGATGTGTTTGATATTTCTGCGGCTACCATAAGTGATCCGGATGCAGGCAGTGGAGAACTCACCTTGACGCTGGAGGCCACAGGAGGTATATTCGATATAGCTACCGGAACGAGCATCACGATCACAGGTCATTTGACAAGCAACTTGACCTTGATTGGTAACCTGACCAATCTGAACAATTATATCAATATACCTACAAATATTTATTTTCGACCTGATGCTAACCTTAATGGAAATAATGCTGCCAACGTAAAAGTCTACATTAGTGATAATGGCAATACGGGCCCTGGTGGTGGAAGTAAACTATTAATGGGAACGGTAAATGTGGACATCACAGCGGTAAATGATCCGCCTGATTTATCACTTCCCGTTTCAGTGACTGTTGATGAAGATGTTAGTGCTGCATTGACGGGGATTACCTTTTCTGACTTCGATGCTGCCTCAGGAAATGCCACCGTACAAATGAGCGTAGGTGCGGGGAGCCTTTTTGCCATATCAGGAGGAGGTGTGACTGCCTCAGGCAATGGAACCACTTCCATCTCACTGACAGGTACCATTGCTAATATCAACACCTACATAGCAGGATCCAATGTGGAATTCCAAAACCAGCCTGGGAATTTGGCTAACCAAACACTTTCAGTTTCCATCAATGACAATGGAAATACAGGGAGCGGAGGAAACTTGAGCGATACCGGAACCATGGCAATCACTATTACAGCGGGAAATACCAGCCCAACTGCGGCTAGTTTTGTGGCAGCCAATGGACCCTACGAAAACCTGACCTATGTATTTGGTACAGGCGATTTTGGTTATTCAGATAGTGATGGAGATGCGCTTGACCACCTCATCATCAAAAGCCTGCCAACTGCTGGTACCTTGTACATGGATGCGGACAATGACGATACCTATGATGGCGGAGAAGAATTAAGCACCAATGATCCTGTGGGCAAGGCAAATTTGGATGCAGGAAACTTGCAATATATCCAAAATGGAAGCACCAATACTTCATTCCAGTTTGATGTAAGTGATGGAACGGATGCTAGCACCGTAAATTACACGGCCAGCCTGAATGTATCATCAGTTCCCACGGTGACACTCAGTGTAAATCCAATTTCCAAAGCCGAAAACCAGACAACAGCGACCACCATTACAGCGACACTTTCCAATAGTTACGGAGCAAATACTACCGTAAACCTATCCACCACCGGAGGTACGGCTACAAGCTCGGTGGACTATAGCTTAAGCGGCACAGTAATCAACATTCCAGCTGGAAGTACCACCGGGACGGTCACATTGCAAAACATCAATGATAATTTGTACGAAAGTAACGAAACCGCCATCTTGGAAATTAGCTCCGTCTCGAATGGTATAGAAGAGGGTACCCAACAGGTAACTTATACTATTGTCAATGATGATACCCCGCCCAATGCTTCCTTGGAGATACTGGACGTTTATAACCCCATTACCAATGAAGCGGGTGGACAAGCTTATGTGAGAGGGAAGATAGATAATCCCGCCGGGGTAACGGTCTCCATTCCGTTGTCATTTTCCGGAACTGCTACAGGAGGCGGAACAGATTATTCAATAACTGGTAGTGTGATTACCATATCGCCTGGTGAGGTAAGGGACAGTATTCGAGTGACTTCCCTATTTGATGGGTTGGAAGAAGGCGATGAAACGGTCATCATTGATATGAATGCCCCTACCAATGCGGTAGAAAATGGGACGCAACAGGTAACGCTTACAATTAAAGATGCCAATCTTTCGCCTCCAACGGGATATAGTGTGGCGATTGACCAAGTTGAAATCACAGCCATCAATCAAACAGTAGCCAGCTTTACCTTTGCTGGGGCAGAAGTGGGGGCTACCTATAATTATACATTCTCCAGTGATGGGGGCGGTACCAACGTGACGGGATCGGGAAGCATCGCCACGGCTACCGACCAAATCACGGGGATTGATCTTAGTGAATTGGGGGATGGGACGGTTACCCTTTCCGTGACGTTGACAGACAGCTTTGGTGGTACAGGGACAGCTGCGACGGACACAGCACCTAAAGATACTGCCGCTCCGACAGCTTTTACTGTCTCGATAGACCAAGGTTTTATTAATAGTTCAAATCAATCTTCCGCTAGTTTTACTTTTTCAGGAGCAGAGGTGGGGACGGCCTATAGTTATTCCTTTACAAGCTCTGGAGGAGGAACCCTATCGAGTGGAAGCGGAACAATTGCCACGGCCACGGACCAAATCACAGGAATAGATTTGAGTGGACTTTCGGAGGGCATGATCACCCTTTCAGTAACCCTGACAGATGGCTTTGGGAATGAAAGCAGCCCTGCTACGGATACTGTCACAAAGGACACCACACCGCCATCAGGATATTCGGTTTCCATGGATTTATTGGGAGAATCGCTGATCAACAGTATCAATGAATCACTCATTGAGTTTTCGGGCTCGGGGCTGGAGGTGGGCGCCACCTTGGACTATTCCTTTGAAAGTGATGGAGGAGGAAGTGTCGTGTCAGGCACTCAAACGACTACATCCACTAACCAGCAGTTTGATAATGGTGGTGCTGGGTTTGACCTTTCCGGACTGTCCGATGGCACGGTCACCTTGACCATTTATTTGGTAGATGCCGCTGGCAATCAAGGGACAAGTGTCACGGATACTGAAACGAAAGACGCGGGAGCTCCCTCAGGGTATACGGTTTCCTGGGACGATGCTTTGGTAAATGCTTCGGAGGCCGTTTCTACTTCATTCACCATTTCAAATGCTGAAGTAGGCTCCATGGCAAATTACAATATTTCATCCAGCGGAGATGGCAATACTGCGATTATTACCGGCAACAAATCGGTCAATAACTCGGAAGAAACGTTGACCGTGGATGTCAGTGGTTTGATGGATGGCACCTTGACTGTTACGGTTTTCCTTACCGATAATGGAGGGAACATTGGTGCCTCTGTCAATGACAATTCGGCTGTACTGGACCAGACCGCACCAAATGGCTATAGCGTGGCGATAGACCAAGACCCGGTGGATGAATCGAACCAGGGCGCGGCCAGCTTTACCTTTGCAGGGGCGGAAGCGGGGGCCACCTATAATTATACATTCTCCAGTGATGGGGGCGGTACCAGCGTGACGGGATCGGGAAGCATCGTTACTGCTACCGACCAAATCACGGGGATTGACCTTAGTGGGTTGGCCGACGGGACGGTTTCCCTTTCCGTGACTTTGACGGACGGCTTTGGTAATATTGGGGCAGCTGCGACTGATACAGCTCCTAAAGACACCAATGAAGCCCCTTCAGTCAGCGATCTTTCCATATCGGGAGTACTTACGGTAGGGGAGACCTTGATGGCCAGTTATACCTTCATCGACAACGATGGGGATACGGAAATCGGCTCCCGTTATCAATGGTACCGTTCTGATAATGCTTCCGGAACAGGAAAAACAGCAATATCAAGCTCCGATAATCGGCAATATACTTTACAGGCAGTAGATAAAGGAAAATACATCAGCTTTGAGGTGACGCCAAGCGACGGTAAAGATGATGGACCGAGCGTGGAAAGCAGCTTGGAAGGTCCTGTAAAAGTGGATCAAAACATAACTTTTGGGGCCATCGCATCCAAGATATATGGAGACTCGCCGTTCACCTTGGGCGAACTACAGACAGATGAAGGCCTGACCGTCACGTATGTGGCAGATGATCCTTCCGTGGTAAGTATAAGCGGAAATGAAGTCACCATCCTCCAGGCAGGGACTACCCAGATTACCGCATCCCAATCTGGTGATGGCGTAACGAACCCTGCCGATCAGGTAAGCCAAACATTGACCGTAAATAAAGCAGCCCTGACGGTAGCAGCAGAAGGCAAGTCCAAGGTTTACGGCGAAGCCGATCCTGCATTGACAGTAAGCTACTCGGGCTTTGTGAGCGATGATGATGAGGCGGACCTTGGCGGCAGCCTGACGGTAGCCCGTGCCACAGGCGAAGATACGGGGACTTATGCGATCACGGCCAGTGGTAAGACTTCAGTAAATTATACGATCAGTTACACTACGGGTGAACTTGTAATCACGCCGGCAACTTTGACCGTTTCGGCCAATGCCGGTCAGATGAAGGTTTATGGTACACCTGACCCTGAGCTAACTTATACAATTAATGGCCTTGTAAACAACGATACCGAAAACGTCTTAACGGGGGCCTTGTCGAGGGCCCCGGGAGAAGGAGCGGGAAGCTATCCGATCGATCTGGGGGATTTAAGCGCAGGGGACAATTATGACATTGCCTTTGAAACTTCTGAATTTGTAATAACAAAAGCTACTCAAGAGATTGTTTGGAATCAAGAATTGAATTTTAGTTGTGGCAGTAGTCCTGAAATTGCCCTGACCGCAACGGCCAGTAGCGGACTGCCCGTTTCCTATACGGTACAGGACCCGTCCATTGCAGAGATCATGGCGGGCGTTTTAAATAAAAAACAATCGGGGAGCACCTTGGTCATGGCACATCAACCGGGCGATGAGAACCATCTTCCGGCCACTTCTGTTGAAAAACGGGTGCTTATAAGCCAGGCCGGTCTTATCCGCCGGCATTGGGGGGATGTCCTGGTATTTGATAACAGCAGCGGAGATTTTGTGGGTTACCAGTGGTATAAGAACGGTGTGGCCGTTCCGGGTGCTACCGGACAGTATTATCATGAGATCGGTACTTTGAACGGAAACTATTATGTAACGGCAACCACGGAAGGAGGCGCTGTCATTACTTCTTGTTCGCTGGAACTGTCAGGAGAAGATTTTACAAAGAAAGTGAGCCTTGTTCCTAATCCCGTAGCGGCGAATTCAACATTTGTCCTGGAGAGCGATTTTGAAGGATCGCTATTAAACGGGGCCACTGTTGGCATCATCGACATTAGTGGAAGAGTCCTACAAACGCTACCGGCGACCGGTAACCGGACAAGGCTTGGTGCGCCATCACAATCGGGAATATATGTGGTATCACTAAGCCTGCCCAATGGTGAGAGAAAAACAGTAAACCTTTTGGTAAAATAAATAGCAAAATCAATCAGCAACCGATGAAAATAAAATTATTAACAGGCTTGTTACTAATAGGGGTACTATTAGGACAAGCTCAGGAAATAACATTGAAATTAAATGGGGGACTATCGGGGATCTCTTATGAAAGCCCCGTGGGAGATGGATCTTTGGGTCTTGGAGGGGGTATTGGTTTTGGATACACCTATTTTTTAAATGATCATTGGGGCATCCAGACCGGGATAGAAGCACAATATAACAGTAATACCTTTGAGCTGGACGATGGTCGGCAGGTCACCTCCAATGAGATAGACGATCAGGAGTCGGCTTTTGAGTACAGGGTAAGCGCCGTAAGTTATAAAGAAGAGCAGCACTTTTATTCTTTTGCCGTTCCGTTGCTGTTGCAGTACAGGGGAAATATCTCGTCAAAAACAGGATTTTATATAGGTTTTGGGGGAAGGGTATTGTTCCCGACCGGACAGAAAATAAAGGCCAGTGCGCAGACATTGTCCCTGAGCGGTTACTATCCCGATCTGGACCTGGAGATAAATGACCTGCCGGTGCATGGATTCGGTACTGTCAATGACTGGGAAGATGATACCAGTGTATCTCTAAGAACATCGGTGTTATTGAGCATGGAAGGCGGGCTTAGTTTCCAATTAAAGAAGAACCTAAAGCTGTATACGGGAGTATATGCCGATTACGGCCTTACGGATTTACAAGGGGAAGGCCCATCGTCAAACTTGGTGAGTTATAGCGCCGAGGGCATTGAGGCAACCGCCGCCAATGGTGTAATGGGTACTGACGGGATAGTGAAAAAAAGCAATTACCTCTCCGCGGGGATCCATGTGAAATTAGGTTTTCAGCTCGGGAAGAAGGATGTTCCAGAACAAGGGGAAGAGCGAATAGTCGCAAAAGAGCCCATCGAAGCGGAGGAGCAGGCACCGGTAGTTGTAGAAGGGCCTAGAGAAGAGGCAACAAAGCGTCCCGTCTTTACCGGTACGGAAATCGCTTATATAGAGGAGCCATTGGTCTTCGGCAATATCGACCGGACGGACATACCCGAACCATTGACAGGACGGTTAAACACCATTGCCGGTATGTTGAATAAAGAGGAGACCGCACAGCTCCAGATCACGGGTCATACGTGCAATGTGGGAAGTGAACCCTTAAATGAAAGGATCGGGATGGAAAGGGCGGAGGCGGTGGCCTCTTATTTAGAGGCACAAGGGGTGTCCAGGGACCGGATGGAGTTGATATCAAAAGGGGAATCGGAGCCTTTGCTGCCCAACACCTCTGCTGAAAACAGGGAAAAAAACAGGAGGGTTTCCATTGATGTGATTTTTTAAGCGCCCATTGTAAATAGGGCCCTGTCAAGTTAAACAAGACCTTTTTCGGGATATGCCTATCCTGACGAACCGCTATTGTCAAACCTGTTTTTTTCTGATCGATTTGTCCGGTCCATAGGCATATACGTTGCTTTTGGTCATCAGGCCTGAGATAACTTCCAAGTTTAAGGGGACGTTTACCGTGGTGTCCTTATCGGCGAGGTAAATCGGCCAGTTTGGATGCTGCATTGTAATACCCAAATTCTTTCCCGTCGATGAGCAAAAAATTATGTTTGATATCTACATCGGCCAGCTTCCCCTTAACTTTGTTCTGTCGGATTATATCTGTTTTGTAATTCCATATGTTGACCTTGCCCATAGGCCCATCAAAGTAGATGTCCCCATTATCGGCTATATGTTTAGGGCGTATTTGCTTTAATTCATCTGGGGTATCCAACAGTTTGAAATTATTCATAAGGATTATTCCATATATAATGATTCCACTTAAAATCGAAGGTGGGCAGTATGCTGTTTATTCTTGGCCTAAGAACAGTTTCCCTTGAACCTAATTGAAACGTAATTGGCCTTTGAACTCATAGTATTCCTCCTCGGTTAATTTCAATATGTCACAGTAATATTGCTTGATTTGGTTTCACGGGAAGATGAAAATGAGTTTTTTTAGATAACTGGTCCGAATTTATTAAAGAGTCGAGGGAATAAGATTTTGAACTTTACTATTTAACAATAGTAATTATATCAACAGAGAACAATACCTGCCAGGGCGAAAACTTTTCACAAATGCTTGGTTGTATCTCATATCTGCCAAATGACAAATAGATAACCAGCAGTGATTATTGCCTTTATAAAAGGGGAACTCGTTGAATAGATACTACATTTGGAGAGTACTCAAATTGTTTTCTTCTTAGCATTTAATTGAACGATGCCCTATACTGTAAAGGTGTTTGGTGGGTTTTCTTTTTAAACATACTACTAAAGGATTGGGGGTGTTGAAAACCTAAATTATATGCTATCTCTTTAACGCTTAAATTGGTAGTTGATATTAAATCCTTGGCCTCGTTTATTATGAAATTTTGAATATAGGTCTGTGCATTTTGACCAAGGAGGTTCCGTAGCATATCACTGAGATAACTTGGGGACATATTTAATTCTTCTGATAGGTATTTAACTGTAGGAAGCCCCGAAATACTAGCTTTCGTATTTAGATAATCACGAAGTATTTCTTCTATTTTTATTAATAGATCATTGTTTTCAGCATTCCTTGTAAGAAATTGCCGGTTATGAAATCTTCGTGAATAGTTTAGAAGAAGATCTATATGAGATATTACCAGATCTTGGCTATAATTATCAATGTTGTTTTTTAACTCATTTTTGATTTGTTGGAGCAGCGACATGATTATTTCATTTTCTTTCTCCGAAAGATGGAGCGCTTCGGCAATAGCATAGGAGAAAAAACCATAGGTGTTAATGACTTTTCCTAAGGGCGAATGACGAATGAAATCTGCTTTAAAAACTAACATAAAACCGGTTACCGGATTATTTGAGATATTGGTGACTGAAAAAATCTGTCCTGGCTTGGTAAAACTCATCATCCCATCATCAAAGTCATAATCACGCTGTCCATACTTAAACTTTCCTGAAGAACCTATCTTGCAGGCAACGCAATAGAAGTCATAAAAAAAACTTTCCCAAATTTCCCTATCATCAAACTTTATATTTTCAAAGTCAATGACACTTACCAATGGATGGTCGGGCTTATTTAAATGAAATAAGCTATGGAGCTCGGGTATTGATTTTATTTTTACCGGACCGGACTTTTTAATAGACATTTTATTTAAAATCAGTTTGTAAAGATAACTGTTTCCATTTTTCTAATTCTTCCCGTTCCCTTTCACGACTTTCCTTTATTGCATTAAAACTATCAGATCCTAACGGAAGATGTACGGGTGGGGATGACATTTTGGAAATTTTCAGTAAAACTTGAGCCAACTTTTTAGGGTCTCCTAATTGCATACCATCATAGCTTCGGAAAATTTCAACTTGTTTTTCCAAGTTATAACCCTCAATTGCATTTTTGGCAATTGATAGACTATCCTCACTCATAAAACTTGTACGAAAAGTACCAGGTGCCAGAATAGTAACATTGATACCAAAAGGTGCCAATTCCTGTGCAAGAGCTTCGGACATTCCTATTACCGCAAATTTAGAAGCGTTATAGCTGCCATTACCCGCATACCCTATATATCCCATCATAGAAGAGGTATTTATAATATGTCCACTTTTCTGACTTCGAAGATAAGGAAGTACATGGCGTATGACGTTTGCCATTCCAAATAGATTTACATCCATTGTCTTACGGAATTCCGCATCACTTAATTCTTCGATATTTCCCAATAAGTTATATCCTGCGTTATTAACAACAACATCTATGCGTCCAAAATGATGACAGCCAATATTTATAGCTTCCTTAACATCCTGTTCATTTGTGACATCTAAATCAAGGGCTAACAAATCAATCAGATTCCCACCGAGCTTTTCTAACATATTTTTGGGATTTCTCGAAGTAGCGATTACTTTATCTCCATTATTTAAAATAGCTTTTGTTATTTCGAGTCCCATCCCTTTAGATGCTCCGGTAATAAACCACACTTTTTTTGTAACCATAACTTTATTCTTTTTGTATGAAGCAAAATTGCATAGTAATTATATTAACGAAGTATTCCAATTGAAGAAATAAGTATTTGAATCGAGTAGGAAGCAAAGTGTGAATATTAGTATGCCGGAGATAATAAAAAACAAAACCTTCCATGCAGATTAATGTTTTGTTCTATGTAAGATAACTTGGCTCAATTAATAATACCAATGCCTGCAATTTGAAAACATCTTAAAAAGGACAGTTTCTTGTGATTTATAGGGGTGATAGACAAAGGGTGTATCGAAAAGAAAGAGAATAATTAGTAAAGAAGCGACTTGTGTTTTTTATTTTCCGAAGACCAAAGGGGGCGTAAAGGGGTCAAACAGGTTATTATGGGGCATGAATTTCCTGATTCAAAATAAAATTTTCATTTATTTTGAAAGGCTTCGTTAGTTATTAATCAGTAGTATTATAGCCATTGCTTCATTGATTTTAGTGGTTCGAACTTTTCCAGATATTATCGTTAGTTTTTCAGGGAAAATGGAAGAAATTAACTTTTTTTAGCGAAATACATCCCTTTAAATACAGGATATCCAATTTTGATATGCAATTACATGCTTTTTTCCAGTAAGGAATTAATATTAAAATTGCCACCTTGAAAACCAGATATTTTAGGTTTTGTTTTGATGATTTCTTCTTCGCACTCTGATTTTATAGTACGGAAGTCCTAAGCATCAAAATTAGTATTTCCGTCAAGTCTTATATTTAAAAAAAAGAATAAAAGTTTTTTGAATTAATCAATTTATAGTATTATTGTGGAATAGAATAGAACAGTTTAATTAATAGTTGAAATTTAAATAATAATATTTATTAATATCATAGTAAAAATGTCAAGTACTTTATCCAATCTCAAGAAATGTTGCATTATGGCCATGGTAACATTTTTAATTCCATGCCTTTCTTATAGTCAGAAACTAGTTTCTGTTAATACCGAAACCAATGCATTGGTATTTACTGTTAATGAAAATAATGAATTAAATACATTGTATTTTGGGGATAAATTAAAAAATTCTTCAGAATATGAGCTCATTGCAAAGCATTATAAGCAAGGAACGGATTATTCTGAAATTTATAATTCTATATATACCCCGGCAGGGTCTAAAAATCTTTTGGAACCAGCAATAAATATCACGCATACAGATGGAAATACTTCTTTAAGCTTGGAATATATAAACGCTGAAACCAATGAGGTTGAACCTAATGTGCACCTAACTAAAATTGTTTTACAAGACAAAGTCTATGATCTTGAAGTAGACCTTTTCTTCAAAGCTTATTATAAAGAAGATGTTATAGAAACATGGACAGAAATACATAATAATGAAAAGGGAAGAATAAGATTGCATAAATTTGCATCGGTAAATTTGTACCTTTATGGGGATAATGATTTTTGGTTAACCCATTATAGTGGAGATTGGGCTCAGGAGATGAGACCAGAAGAAACAAGATTGTCTCACGGAATCAAAGTGTTGGACTCTAAGTTAGGAACACGAGCCAATTTATTTCAACCGTCAGTTTTTATGGTGTCTATAGGAAAACCTGCTACAGATAATGAAGGTACGGTACTAATGGGTGGTTTGGAATGGTCTGGGAACTTTCGCAATGAATTTGAGGTGGACCCATTGAATAACTTACGAATTCTTTCTGGTATTAATAACTATGCTTCTGATTTTGAATTAAAAAAAGGGGAAGCTTTTACTACGCCTAAATTTTGGTTCTCATTATCACGTACCGGAAAAGGAGATGCTAGCCGAAACATTCACAATTGGGCTCGAAACTACAAAGTATTGGACGGAAAAGGCACCCGTTTAACCCTACTTAATAATTGGGAAGCTACATATTTTGATTTCAATGAAAAGAAACTTAAAAAGTTAATTGAAGATGCTGATAAGTTGGGAGTAGACCTGTTTTTATTAGACGATGGGTGGTTTGGGAACAATTATCCGAGAAATGCCGATAATGCTGGACTTGGTGATTGGGAGGTGAATCAAAAAAAGTTGCCCAACGGAATAGGGACATTGGTAAAGACAGCGGAGAAAAACAACGTCAAATTTGGTATTTGGATAGAGCCGGAAATGGTAAATCCAGATAGTGACTTGTATCATGAGCATCCCGAATGGGTAATTAAACAACCCATGCGTGAGGAACATTACTTTAGGAACCAGCTGGTTTTGGATCTTTCCAATCCAGATGTGCAAGACTTTATATTTAATGTAGTTGATGGTCTCTTTACCGAAAATCCAAATTTGGCGTATATTAAATGGGACTGTAATTCGGTTATTTATAATGCACATTCTGATTATCTTAAAGATGATGAGCAATCTGAATTGTATATAAAGTATGTTCAAGGTCTTTATAATGTACTGGAACGAATTAGAGAAAAATACCCAAAAGTTCCAATGATGTTATGCTCGGGCGGTGGCGGAAGAGTTGATTATGGAGCAATGGAATATTTTACAGAGTTCTGGCCGAGCGACAATACAGATCCGCTTGAGAGAGTGTTTATGCAGTGGGAATATTCATATTTTTATCCATCTTCAACCATTGCTGCCCATGTTACGGATTGGGGAAATCAATCTATTAAATTTAAGACAGATGTAGCAATGATGGGGAAAATGGGCTTTGATATTGTGGTTGATGAATTGCCCAAAGATGAGCTTGAATTTTGCCAGAGAGCGATAAAGAATTACAATGAGCTGGAAAATGTTATTTGGCAAGGGGATTTATACAAGTTAAAAAACCCATGGAAAAACGAACTGGCTTCTTTAATGTATGTGGGACAGGATAAAAAGAAAGCTATTGTATTTAATTATTTGGTGAATTATCGTTACGAGAAAGGAAGTCATTCTCCAATTAAGTTAAAAGGGCTAAATCCGGCCTCCATATATGAAGTTGAGGAAATTAATGTTTTTCCTGGTCATGAACCAATTATAAATAAAGAGCATTATAGTGGAGATTTCTTAATGAAAATAGGGGTTAATCCAAAGGTAAGCTCGGGGCATCCAAGTGTGGTGCTTCGACTAAAAGAGGTTTCAAATTAGGGTAAATCCAATAGAACATAATATATTTAGCATAAAATAAAATATAAATGGATCAAATTGTCCAGCAAATTAAGGAATTAGAATCTGTTAATTCACTTTCGAAACATGAGCAGATCGTTCAAGGAATTTTGAATGCAATCAATGAAAAACATGTTTCAAAGGGAGATATGTTGCCCTCTGTTAATAAAATGATTCAGGAATTGGGTTTTGCAAGAGAAACCATTGTTAAGGCATATAAGGAACTTGTTCATAGTGGGATTATCGAGTCCAAAAATAGATTGGGATATTTTGTGGCTACTGAGGATACACAACAGGAGCTGAAAGTAGCCTTAGTTATTTTCGCTTTTGATATTTTTCAAGAAACATTTTATGAGAACTTTAGAAATGGTCTAGGCGATTCCATTCAATTAGATATTTTCTTTCATCATAATAATTTTGAAACATTTGATACAATTGTTAATAATATCAGAGGTAAATATGGAATGTATGTTATAGCGCCTATTCCTCATAAAAGCACCCCTGAATTGTTGAGACAGCTCCCGGTTAATCGGGTTCTGTTGGTGGATAGGTTTGTGAAAACAAAAGAAGATTATAGTTACGTGGTTCAGGAATTTAGAGAATCTTCTTATCAGGCATTTTGTAAACTGAAAGATAAAATCCAGAAGTTTGATCAAGTAGTTTTTTTCTTTAAATCAAATTCTGCCGAACCCAATGAGATATTGGAGTCGTTCAATCAATTTGTGAAAGATCACCATATAAACTCTGTTATTCGTGATAATTATAAGCCGGGATCTTTAGAAAAAGGAAAAGTATATTTTACCATACATAACCTGGAATTATGGGAAATGCTAAAAGATACCAAGGCCAAAGGTTTTGTTTTAGGTAAAGACGTGGGGTTTATTTCTCATAATGATGATATTGTAAAAGAAATCATCTTTGACGGCGTAACCACATTTTCTACTGACTTTTCCAAAATGGGAACACGGGCAGCAGAATTTGTTAAAAGTGGTGAGAAAATTAAAGTAGTTGTTCCAACAGTCCTTATTGAGAGAAACTCTTTGTAAAAATGAATGTAGTTGTATTTGGGAGTTTTGTATTTTGTACATTATTGATAGCGCAAACGGTTGTGTTTGAGAACCCCGACCGGATTTTAAAAGCAGTCTTGATTGGGACGAACCCGCCTGGACACAATAAGGAGCCCATTGAAGAAGCTTTTTACAAAGCTGCCCTCAAGCCCATAAACGATATAGAAGATGAATATGTTCTTTTCTTCGAACCGGCATCGGATGATAGTAAAATGGCGGCAGATGCCTCTCATAAACGTATTTATGATCGTTTGGATGTTGCAAAAATACCTTCAGACCAAGAAATTTTTCAACGTTATTTTTCAGCTTCAAAAGAATTTAGAGAAGACCCGTACCAGTATAGAGATAAGATTACGGAAATATCATGCCCCGTATTGGTAATATCGGGAGACCATGATATTAGTTTTGCTGTTGAAAATTGGTTTCCCCTGTTGAGAAAAGCAAAAAAAATTCAACATTTCATCCTGCCAGATAGCGGACATGGACCTCATCACCAAGCCCCAAAGTTAATTGCCGAATACATTAAAGTATTCATAATGAATAGCTAGTTTATTACGGTTCTCTGGTTTGCATTGGTTGTACATACATAAAAATGGTTTTGGCATATATTAATTTGACTTTCTAAGAACATAGTTTTTCATTACAAAATCTTGAGAAAACCCAACGTTTTTATAGATGTTCTTACCCATGGCTGAAGCTTGCAGTGTTGCCAAATTTTTCTTACCATCAATGGCTTGGTTGAGGAGCTTTAAGATTACTTCTTCAGCAAGGCCTTGTTTTCTATATGTGGGAACGATACCCATTCCATGAATTCCTATAACAGTACCTGTTTCGTATGTAATAGCTGTACCTATGGGTTCCGTGTCAAGATAGACCAAATAATAATTAATTTGCTTTTTTGTATGAAGGATGGTGGCTGCTGAAATAACATACCCAAAACTTTGCGGATATATGTTCTCCCAAATAGCAGCTTCTTTGTCCGTAACGATTCTTTTTAGCTGTACCCGTTTTTGATGTTCAAATTTCATTTTTAATTCAAGGGACATTCCTATCTGTTCGGATTTTACAAGAAACCCTCTTTTTTCAAAGAGCTCAAATGCATCACTCTTAAAATCATCCCAATAGCTAATGCTCAATACATGGTTTGAATGCTTTATTACTTGAGACATTTCTTCTATACTATCACGGTCGGCCAATCTGTTGAGCCAAATTCGGTTTGGCCATTGTGCGCCCGGTACAAGGCTGTGACTAAATCTTTTATCTTCGGTATATTGTCCTGAAGCAGTCCCGGCTATTTGCCATAGAGAAGTTAAATTGTGTATGTTTTCAGTTAAATTTTTCATTTTCATGCTATTTTGAAGTTATCAATAGTATTCCCAATATCATTGCTGCCATTCCCGTTAATCTTTTTGTAGTGATGGGTTCAACTGGTAAATTTAGCCAGCCAAAATGCCCGGCAATAATTGAAAAAATAAGCTGGCCGCACAGTCCTAAAGCCATCATTTTGGCGATGCCAATTTTTGGTATGGCAAAATAGTATAGTGTAATTCCGGTAACGCTAAAAAGGCCTCCGACAAACCATAAGTAGCACGGCACTTGCTTTGCTGTATGTATGCTGATATTATCTTTAGAAAATAGTAAAACAAAAACAATGGCAAATATTGCCCCGCTGGAATAGGTTGAAATCGATGCCAAAAATGGGCTTTTTAACTAGGGTTCCTAACTGTGCGCTATATGCAGATTGTACCGCCAAGCATATTCCACCAAAAAAGGCAATTATTGTTGTATAATATTGGTTCATAGCAGTTGCTTTATAAAAGTTATTTCAATATCTCAGCCAAAAATTGAAGTGCATGTTCCCATGCACGATTAGCCATGACTTTGTTGTAATCGGAAGATTTTGGATTGGTAAAAGTATGTTTGCTGTTCCCATATGTAATCAGTTGCCAATCGGCATTGCTTTCCTTCATTTCCAGGATCGAGTTCTCATAATCTTCTTTTGTAACTGTATGGTCATCTGCTGGGTGTTGTATTAAAACTTTGGCATCAAAAGCATCATTATTCCGTCTTGGGTCTTTGTAAAGCGAACCGTGGATGCAGATAATTCCGACAACGGGAAGTTTTCCCCGGGCAGCCTCCAGGGCTCCGGTTCCTCCGAAACAATATCCCATGACTGCTATTTTGTGTGGATTGGCTCCGGCTTTGATTAATTCGGTTAGCGCTACTGAAATCCGTTTTTGATAATGCTCAAAATGTTGTTTGTACCATTTTGAAGTTTTTGAAGCTTCTTCACTGTCTTCAGGAATGTTTCCTTCCCCATAAATATCGGCTATAAAAGCCATATAGCCTTCGGCCTGCAAATTTAAGGCCGCATTTTTTGCTTCGTCATCAATGCCTAGCCATGCCGGCAATATTAAGATTGCGGGAAGGTCTTGTCCTTTATTGGAAGTGATGAATCCATTTAATTTATCATCTTGGCATTGGTAGGAGATTGGCAGTACTTGTTGTGCGGGTCTCATATCTTTTCTGTTTTCTACAAAACAAAAGTATGAGCTTTACATTGTTCGACTCTTTACATATGTTGAGTGGACCTATTTTTCTTTCAATTTTTTACGGATCCGGCTCAATTGCGTGGGTGTGATTCCAAGGTTTGAAGCAATGTGCTGTAATGGAATCCGTTTATCGATATCCGGATATTTATTTAAGAGTTTTTCATATCGGGTACTTGCATCTTGCATAACGATAGAAATTTCCCTTTGCTCTTTTTCAATAACCCAATTCTTTTCCAGGTAAGCAATGTAAAAATTTTTTAGTTCCTCGTTGGAATAAATCAACTTTTTATATTGTTGGTGGTTAAGGCTTAACACGGAGGTGTCTTCAATGGCCTGTAATGTAAATTCGGACGGGGTATTTAATAGAGCTGAAACAGTAGAGCCCGCAAAATGATCTTCCATGAAGATATTTTTATTATAGGTGTTTCCGTGGTCATCGGTAAAATATGCAATTAGGGCGCCATTATGAATGTAGTATAATTTTTTGGATACCTGACCCATAGAAAGCAGCACTTCGTTTCTTTCTAATTTCTGAAATTCGGCTATGCTCGCAACTAGTTGAAATGCTTCATTTGAAATGGGGCAATAGCTCAATATAAACGTCTTCAATTTAGATAAAATTTTTTCTTCTTCATGCATATGTTTACATTTATTTGTTCGGGGTTAATTTTTCTTCGTGTTGTATACAAATTTATTCTTTATTTAGATGAGTTTTATGACATAACCCAACGTAAAACACAAAAAGATTAAGGCCTCCCTTTAAGTTAGTATTGTGGGATGATTAAAAAACCATAGCAGCGGCCGTTATATAAAATTTAATGCAGCATGCTCCATTAATTTATTTTAATAATTACATTATGTTTGGTTAACTTGGGTTATTATTGCATTATCATGAGGACTTGTTACATACCTTACTTTTTATTACTAATATCAACATGTATTTCCTGTGGGCCCAAGGAGGCCAAGAACCACATTCAGGTTGGTTTTGCACAGGCCATGAGCTCGGATAACTGGAGAAAGGAGATGGAAAAGGGCATGCAGGTCCAATCTTCTTTATATCCTCATGTAAAACTGGAAATAAAAAACGCCAATAATAATGTAGAAAGTCAAATTCAGCAAATCCATGACTTTATTGATGAACGCGTGGACGTTCTTATTGTTTCCCCCATTAAGTCCAAACCGGTAACCGCTGCTATTGAAAATGCCTTAAAGGCCGGGATCCCCACCATAATTATTGACCGTAAGATTGATGGCAATAACTATACGGCATATATTGGAGCAAATAATATGGATATAGGAAAAGATGCGGCTAAATATATTTTATCGGGAATAAAAGATTTTACTTCGGTCGTTCAAATTACCGGAGATATAGCCTCATCGCCTGCAAGGGAACGCCAGTTAGGGTTTGAATCTGTACTAAAGAAATCAGAAAAAGTGAAACTGTTGGCCACCATACACGGCGATTGGGAGAAACCATCGGTTACGGGGCCTTTGGACAAACTTCTCGATAGCATGACCCCTGGTTATATATTTGCCCATAATGACCGTATGGCCATGGGAGTTTGGGAAGTACTTAAGCAACATGACCTTCAAAATAAAGTAAAAATTGTTGGAGTAGATGGGTTATATGGTCCAAATGGAGGGATACAATATGTAAAGGACAAAATATTATTGGCTACCATTTTATACCCCACGGGTGGAGCAGAAGCAATCGACCTTGCAGTGAAAATAGTTAATGGGGAGTTTGTACATAAAAACAATACGTTGAACACAGTGGTAATCGATTCGGTAAATGTGGATTTGATGCAAAACCAGTTTAATAAACTTGTGGAGCAACAAAACGATATAGAAGGTCAACAACAAGTAATCAATGAGCAAGTAAAGGCCTACCAATCGCAAAACAGCATGATAAAATTAATGATTGGCTTGCTGGTTTTATTGTTGGCATTGGCACTATGGAGCATATATTCAGCTGTAAAAATTAGCCGCAGCAAGCGTAAATTGGAAATAATTAACGAAAAGATAAAAACGCAGCGTAACCAAATAAAAAAGTTTGCTCAACAGTTAAAAGAATCCAACGATAGCAAAATTAATTTTTTTACGGCTTTATCACATGAATTTAAAACCCCGCTCACACTTATTACAAGTTCGGTAGAAACTATTTTTGAACAAAATAAGGCCCTTGTTGGGCAATCTTCTTTTGAAATGAATCTTATTATAAACAATTCCAAACGTTTAATAAGGCTTATTAATGAATTATTGGACTTTAGAAAGTTAGAAACAGATTCTTTTACTTTAAAGCCAAGAAAATCCGATATAAAAGAAATCATGGAACACGTACTTGGCGATTTTAAACTGGAAGCTGTTAAGCACTCCGTTCAATTGAAGGTAAAGTACCCCAAGAGCCCATGCTATCTTTGGGTGGATACCAATGCCCTTGACAAGGTTTTCTTTAACGTGCTCTCCAATGCCATGAAGTTTACACCGGCTCATGGAAAAATAGAGGTCGAAATTTTTGAAGAAGAAGAAAAGGTGAAAATATGCATAAGAGATACCGGAATTGGCATTCCCCAAGAAGACATACAGAATATCTTTAATCCATTTGTACAAGCAAGTAACAATGATAGGCCTAGCTCTGGCTTGGGCTTATATATTGCCAAACAATTTATAGAATTGCACAAAGGAACCATAGCAATCCATACACAAAAGGGAACAGAATTCATTATTGTTATCCCCAAGGGAAATAAACACCTTCAACATATAAAAATATATCCCGATAATATACAAATTGCTGAAGAATTTGAGAATCACTTAAAACCTTCTGAACCTGAAAGTATATTGTTTGAGCCCGCATCTGTGCAGGATAATTTTTCTGATTTGCTTATTATTGAAGACAATACAGACCTGTGCCATTTACTGGTAAAACAATTAAAAAACGATTACAATATCTATATCTCCATAGGAAACGATGCCATTGAAAAAGCACTTGATATAATTCCAGATATCGTTATTTGCGATTTAAACCTTCCGGAAACTTCCGGTTTCGAATTGGCCAAAAAACTAAAAGAAGACCTTAGAACTTCACATATCCCGGTTATCGTTTTAACGGCCATGGGCGATGAAGATTCATATATAAAAGCAATGAATGCCGGAGCCGATTTTTATATCACCAAGCCTTTCCAGATGGATGCTCTTAAACAGGTATTAAAAACAATTTTATACAATAGGGAGCGTTTGCGGTATTATTATACAAATAAATTGGATAGTATTGCAAGTGTTGGTTTTGACAAAGACGAGCAGGACTTTGTAAAAAAAATAAATACGTATGTGCTCGAAAATTTAAACAACCCGGAATTTTCCGTCGAAGAACTGGCTAAGGAATTGCATATATCAAGGGTGCAACTTTACCGAAAGGTCAAGGCCATATTGGGGGTTTCTATCAGTGATTATATAAATGGCGTTCGCTTGGAAAAAGCCCAGGAATTATTACAGGATTCTTCACTCCATATTTCTGAAATTGCATACGGGGTAGGTTTTTCATCACCCGGATATTTTTCCACTGCATTTAAAAATAAATACGGAATTACACCAAAACGCTATAGGAATTAAAAACGATTTTTTTACTTCAACGTTATCGATAACCATTTTTATGTATCAATTTTTAAAGTAATGTTACATAATCAAAACTACAACGTTGTAGGGCTTAATTGGTTGTATGAAGTAACTTGCTGAAAATAAAATTGTTATATATGAATATGTTATTGATTAACAATTTTAGAACTTTTTGAATTTTCCTTAAAATATAGGTCGGTTTTTTAATCATAATTTAGTTTTCGAACATTTAAATTATGATATGAATAAATTGATACGCTGGTCAATTACTGCTGCACTGGCAGGATTTCTTTTTGGTTTTGATACCGTGGTTATTTCAGGTGCCGACAAACAACTTCAGGAATTATGGAACACAACCGATGCTTTTCATGGATCGGTGGTAATGGCCATGGCTTTATGGGGAACAGTGGTGGGAGCCATATTCGGCGGCATTCCAACCAACAAGTTCGGAAGAAAAAATACGTTATTCATAATAGGGATATTGTACTTGGTTTCTGCATTAGGTTCTGCTTTGGCAAACGGTCCCTTTACTTTTGCGGCTTTTAGGTTTATAGGGGGCTTGGGGGTAGGCGCTTCTACAATTGCAGCACCTACTTATATATCAGAAATAGCACCTTCAAAAAGCCGTGGACGTTTGGTGTCTTTATATCAGTTTAATATAGTGCTGGGAATATTGATGGCCTTTCTGTCCAATTACCTGTTAAGAGAAGCAGGAAATCAACCTTGGCGATGGATGCTAGGGGTAGAAGCAATTCCTGCTTTTTTATATATGCTCTTTGTGGTTGCCATTCCAAAAAGTCCACGTTGGTTGATTTCTAAATCCAAAAAAGCTGAAGCTTCAAAAATATTGAAGACCATTGGCAGTGATTTGGATGTGGAACAATTGTGGACGGAAGTCAACTCAACAAGTCAAAACAAATTTACTGGAGAATCTATTTTCATAAAAAAGTATAGTTTCCCGTTAATGTTGGCCTTTTTTATTGCCTTTTTTAATCAAATGTCCGGGATCAATGCCTTCCTCTATTATGCCCCCCGCATATTTGAAATAGCCGGATTGGAACAAAGCGCTTCGTTACTGAGTAGTATTGGCGTAGGGGCCATCAACCTTATTTTTACTTTAATTGGGGTATTCCTAATAGATAAAGCTGGAAGGAAACAATTAATGCTCGCCGGTTCTTTTGGGTATATCGTGTCTCTCTTATTGGTAGCCTCGGCTTTCTTTTTTAATTGGGGAGGCCTTTGGGTGCCCATATTCCTTTTCATGTTTATAGCATCTCATGCTGTTGGGCAGGGTGCCGTTATTTGGGTATTCATTTCTGAGATTTTCCCCAATCATTTACGGGCCTCTGGTCAGGCATTCGGGTCTTCCGTGCATTGGGTGCTGGCGGCCATTGTTCCTTCGGTGGTGCCGGTATTGTTTACATCAATTGGTGCTGGTTATGTATTTCTGTTCTTTGCCTTTATGATGTTTTTGCAACTCCTGTTCGTACTTTTTTTGATGCCCGAAACCAAAGGGAAATCCTTGGAGGCCTTAGGGGGAGAACTATCCTTGAAGACGAAATTAAAATCTAACCGGATATGAAAAATAAAATGCTAACCAATAATAATTATATATAAAAACAAGCAAACTAAAACTTTAAAACTCAAACTTATGAAGCATTATACTTTATTGTTTTTTTGTTTGTTGTGCTCCTTTTCACTTTGGAGCCAGCAAACGGAAGTTAGCGGTACTATTACCGCCGAAGAAGACCAGATGCCGTTACCCGGGGTAACGGTAATCGTAAAGGGCACTCAAAAGGGGGCCGTAACAGATTTTGATGGTAATTATTCCCTTTCAGAAGTAAACCCAGATGCCATACTGGTGATAAGCTATATAGGTTTTTCCACGGTCGAGATTCCCGTAAATGGAAATACTACCATCAATGCCGCCATGAAAATTGATGCACAACAACTGGACGAAGTAGTGCTTACGGGATATACAACGCAGAAAAAGGCAGACATTACAGGAGCGGTTTCTGTGGTTGATATAGCCGAGATGAATAAGCAGCCGCAGGCAAACCCAATGCAGGCCATGCAAGGCAGGGTTGCAGGTGTAAAAATAACTTCGGATGGATCCCCGAGCGGAGGAGGTACCAACGTACTAATTAGAGGGGTCGGTACCCTTAATAACACAGATCCTTTGTACATAATCGATGGAGTGCCTACCAAGTCTGGGATGCAGGAACTAAATCCCAATGACATTGAATCTATTCAAGTATTGAAAGATGCCGCTTCGGCCAGTATTTATGGCTCGCGGGCATCAAACGGAGTTATTGTAATTACCACAAAAACAGGTAAAAATGGAAAGATGCGCGTGAATTTTCAAAACTATACTTCTTTTTCTCAATATGCAAATAGACAGGAAGTGCTAGATGCAGATCAATACGGCCAAGTACTGTGGCAGGCCATGATAAACGACGGTATAGACCCAAATACCAATAACTTAAGCTATCAATTTGATTGGAACGAAAACGGTGGAACGCCAACGCTAAACAATATCATTATCCCTGAATATTTGGATGCCGAAAAGACCATAAAATCGGCCAATACAGACTGGTATGATGAAATATCAAGGCTGGGGATAGCACAATCTTATAATTTATCGGTCTCCAATGGGTCTGAAAAAGGAAATTACCTCTTGTCCTTGGGCTATTATGATAACGAAGGTATAATTAAGGAATCTAGCTTCAACCGAATATCGGCAAGGATGAATTCTTCATATAAGCTTTTAAACGGCAGGGTTACCATTGGAGAAAACTTTACCATTAACAGAACAGACGAGATTGAAAGTCCAAGTGTATTAGACCCTGCCTTAAAAGCACTTCCTATTATACCCGTTAGAACTGTAGACGGTCAAGGTTGGGGTGGTCCGGTGGGAGGAATGAACGACCGCCAAAACCCTGTAAGGTTATTGGAATACAATAAAGATAACAACAAGGAGTTTCAACGTATCTTCGGGAATGTTTACATAGATGTAGAACCTATTAAAAACCTTCATGTAAAGACAAATCTTGGGATCGATCAGGGAAGTTTTTATCAAAGGACGCTACAGAGGAGTTATGTGTCGGGGTATTTGAAAAACGACCAAAATGCAGTGAACATCGATCAAAATACAACCAATAAAATAACATGGAGCAACACGGCCACATATAACTTTGCCCTCGACAAACATCAGTTTAATCTTTTAGCGGGTACGGAATTATATAGGGAAAAATATCAAAATACCTATTTAAGAAGACAGGATTTTTTATTGGAAACCCCAGAATACATGTATCCCGATGCCGGAACAGGAGAATCTTTTACTGGAGGGGGGGCTACCGGCTATAGCTTGGTTTCCTTTTTTGGAAAATTAGAATATGATTTTGATAGCCGGTATTTATTTTCGGCAACCATTAGAAGGGATGGTTCTTCTCGATTTGGTGCGAACAACCGTTTTGGTACGTTCCCGGCATTTTCTGCCGGATGGCGCATAAGCAACGAAAGCTTTATGAAAAACGCAACCATGATATCCGATCTTAAACTACGGTTGGGATGGGGGCAAACAGGAAACCAAGAAATAGGGAACAACGCCATTTACTCACTGTACATAGCCGATTATGCCGGTGGCGATCCAACTTGGGGAACATCCTATGGTACTGCTTATGACTTTTCGGGCACCGGTAGCGGTTTGTTGCCATCCGGGTTTAGGTCTATACAAATAGGGAACGATGACCTAAAATGGGAAACTACCACACAGACCAATATAGGGTTGGATTTTGGATTTTTTGAACAGCACTTAAGTGGCTCGTTGGATTTTTATTATAAAGAAACCGAAGATATTTTGGTTTTACCACCTTATTTGGGGGCTATTGGAGAAGGCGGTAACCGTTGGGTAAATGGTGCGTCTATGGAAAATAAGGGAGTTGAATTGGCACTTATGTATCGTGGAGGTAATACTAGTGGCTTTACCTATGAAATTTCCGGAAATTTTGCATTGAACAGAAACAAGATAACATACTTGCCCATAGAAGTTCAAAACAATTATGGAGGAAATGGTACAGATGATAATATTCTTGGAAGACCAATTAATTCCATGTATGGATATGTGACCGACGGGCTTTTTAGAACGGATCAGGAACTTCAAAATTCTGCCGAGCAACAAGGGAAAGGTTTGGGAAGGATTCGGTACAAAGATTTAAATTCAGATGGTGTTATCGATGATCTAGACCGCGATTGGATAGGAAACCCGAACCCGAGCTTTACCTATGGACTTAATATGAGTTTTGGATATAAACAATTTGATCTTAATTTGTTTTTTGACGGGGTTGGCGATGTGGATGTTATCAACTCAAGAAAATACCAAACCGATTTTTGGAGCGTAGACGATGTAGGTTCCAATAAGGGAACAAGGCTGCTTAATGCCTGGTCACCAAGCAACCCGAATTCTGATATTCCTGCACTTACTACCATAGACAATAACGCAGAATCCCGGTTTTCGACATATTACATAGAGCCGGGCGATTATTTTAAACTTCGGAACCTACAAATTGGGTATACCATACCGCAAAATACCATTGAGCGTATTGGAATAAGCAAATTAAGGCTGTATACAGGTGGACAAAATCTTTTCACTGTACATAGCAAAGATTTTACCGGCGTGGATCCCGAGAATGCAGCCTTTGGATATCCTTTGCCATTAACAGTAACTTTTGGAATGGACCTTACTTTCTAAACAATAAAAATGAGAATGATGAAAACAATATATTATAGTATTTTAGGACTTTTGACCTTAGTTTTGGCTACTTCCTGCTCAGATTATTTGGAAAACACCCCTAACGCCGTCTTGGAAGAAAACGAATTGATAAACCCCGATAATATTGACGGATTTGTTACTGCTGCATATGCAGCCTTGGGCAACGACCATTACGATAGCCCCTTTAGCTTATGGCCTTATGGAAATGTTCGTTCTGATGATGCCTACAAAGGTGGGAGCGGGCCAAACGATATTCAGGTTTTTCATTTCTTTGAAGTGTCCAATAATATTCGGACCGATTTTGGAGAGCTGGACCGGTTTTGGTACAACTCTTATATAGCCATTTCCCGAGTTAATAAAGCTTTAAATGCTTTAGACCAGATTGATAAAAGTGATTATCCTTTAAAAGACGTCCGAATTGCAGAAATGCATTTTTTAAGAGGACATTTTTATTTTATGCTGAAGGAAATGTTTAAATATGTACCTTATATAACTGAAGATATCCCAATTGAAGAATATGGAAATATATCCAACCGTGAACTCTCTAATGATGGATTATGGGAAGCCATAGCACAAGATTTTGAAAGCGCCGCAGAAAACCTTCCTGCAAACCAAGACCAGGTTGGAAGGGTAAATAGTGCTGCCGCATATGCTTACTTAGCAAAGGTAAGATTGTACCAAGCTTACGAACAGGACGAGAATAACAATGTGGTAAATATCAATCAGGAAAAATTGCAAGAAGTTATTCAAGCTACCGATGAGGTTGTGGGAAAATATCAGTTGGAGGATGATTTTGGCTTTAATTTCCTTCCGGGGAGTTACCAAAACGGCTCCGAATCTGTATTTTCTATTCAGTTTTCAAACAACGACAACACACTTCACGGACGTTTGAATTATTCTGATGTACTGTCCACTCCACAAGGTCTTGGATGTTGCGATTTTCAAAAACCGAGCCAGAACCTGGTCAATGCGTTCAAAACTAATTCCGATGGGCTTCCCTTGCTTGATGATTTTAATGATTCAGACTTAGATTATAACAACCTAAATGCAACTACGGTAGACCCTAGATTATATCATACAGTGGCCATTCCTGGATTGCCATATAAATACAACAATTCTTATATTTATCAAGAAAGTTGGAACAGGAGCCCAAGCACGTATGGGTTTTATGCCTCTTTAAAAGAGAACGTTTCCCCCGATTGCGATTGCTTTGTAAACATAGATCCGTTTTATGGCAATTCTAAAAATAGAATTGAAATCCGTTATGCCGATGTTCTATTGATGCGGGCCGAAGCACTTATTGAATTGGGCAGGCACAAAGAGGCGCTGCCGCTGGTAAACCAGATTCGTCAAAGAGCAGGACAAAGCACTACTTTGATTAACGGGTATGCCAACAATACCCAAGTGGCCTTATACGAAGATGGGGTAAACTGTAATTGGACACAAGATTTTGCCAGAAAAGCAATGCGGTTTGAAAGGAGATTGGAATTTGCCATGGAAGGCAACCGTTTCTTTGACCTTGTAAGATGGGGCGTAGCCGATGAGGTTCTTAATAAATATTATGAAGGGGAAAAAGAAAAGAGGGTTTATTATGAAGAGGCGCATTTTGACCCTAATTTAGAAGAATATTGCCCGATCCCTTTGGCACAAATTAACTTTAGTAGAAACGTGTACAAACAAAATACAGGATATTAGATTTATTAATGATGCATAATATTACAGAGAAAACAAAATTTTTTAAACAGATGAAAAAGTTCTTTATATATATATTTATAGCTACCTTACCAATGCCTGTCATGGCTCAAGATGATCAAAATGGTCAGTCGCAACAGAGCCCCTTAAATATTCAGGCAAGTAAAAAATGGTTGTTGTTGCCCGTTAAAAATGGGGTAAAAAGAGAAAAAGTGGTATTGTACCATGGAAACGAACAACTTAGGTCCTTTGATATTGAATTGACGAATGAAGCCCCCGATTGGTATGCATACCTCGATATTAGTGAGTGGAAGGGCAAATCATTAAAGCTTGATGTTAAAACAGAAGCAAATATGTCCAAAGCGCTTTCAATGATACAACAATCCGATAAGGAAAAGGATGCAAAAACATTGTATCACGAGAAAAAAAGAGCACAGTTTCATTTTTCACCCAAAAGAGGCTGGAACAACGACCCCAATGGGCTGGTGTACTACAAAGGAGAGTATCACCTGTTCTTCCAGCATAACCCCTATGGCGTAGAATGGGGAAATATGCATTGGGGGCATGCGGTAAGCAAAGATTTGGTGCATTGGAAAGAAGTTGGGGAAGCATTATATCCTGATAGTTTTGGAACCATGTTCAGTGGAAGTGCCGTTGTAGATAAAAACAATACAAGTACTTTGGGCAAAGGCTCTAGGGTTCCCATGGTTTTATTCTATACTGCTGAAGGATCTTGGATTCAGGGACTGGCATACAGTACAGATGGCCGGGAATTTAAAAAATTGAAAAACCCAGTAGTTTCAAAGTTTACGGACGGAAACAGGGACCCAAAGGTAATTTGGCACGAGCCCTCAAAAAAATGGGTAATGGTGGTTTATGTAGAGCTTGAAGGAAAGCAGCACACCATGCACTTCTTAACATCGCCCAACTTAAAAGACTGGGAAACATCGAGTATTGTAAAAGGAGGAATAGACAATGACCGTTATTTATTTGAATGCCCAGAGTTTTATCAGTTGGAGGTAGAAGGAAACCCCGACATTAAGAAGTGGATTTTAACCGGAGCCAATAGCGAATATGCCATTGGCACATTTGATGGTGAAGAATTTACTCCCGAACAGGAAAAACTCAACGGGCAGCATGGAAGGGATTTTTATGCAGCACAAACTTTCAATAACGAACCCAAAGGACGTAGAATAGAAATTGGCTGGTGGCGAACGCATACAGGAGGAGACGGCAATAACTTTAACCAATCCATGAGCATTCCCATGGAAATAAAGCTACTCGAAACATCCGATGGATTGAGAATAGCCCGTCAGCCGGTCGAAGAGTTAAAAGAATTAAGAAAAAAGCACCATATATTTGAAGATAGCGAGATAAATGACGGGAAAGCTTTTCAGTTTAAGAATATTAAAAGCGACCTTTTGGAAATTCACACCAAATTTACTTCTATAACTTCCAACCAGATTGAACTTTCAATTAAAGGGGTAAAAGCAATTTATTACGTAAAAACAGAAACGTTGAGTATCGATGGTGTTGATGCACATTTACCATTAACAAGCAATGGGTTGGACCTTACCATATACGTTGATAGAACCGGACTGGAAATTTTTGCACAAAACGGGGTATTCTTTATGCCTGTCAATATTAATATAGATGGCAATAATAAAGATATCAACCTAACGGTAAAAGGTGGCAGCATACATGCTACAAGTGAAGTATATGAATTGAAGAGTATCTGGAAATAATTTTGAGAAAAGTACAAATGATAAAAAGGATAGTTATTTCTAATGAAAAATGATTTGAAAATTACCTGTTTCGGTGAGGTGCTATGGGATGTGTTTCCAGATGGCGAGAAAATTGGCGGGGCACCGCTAAATGTAGCTTTGAGACTTCAGAGTTTTGGCGTGCAAACTACCATGATAAGCAGTGTGGGCAAAGACATCCGCGGAAAAGAAATCATAACATATTTAAATTCGGCAGGGATCAATACCAATTGCATTGCGGTTTCTGCCGAATTTCCTACGGGTGTTGTAAATGTAAATCTGGATAAGAACGGATCTGCAAGTTATGAAATTAAATATCCTGTAGCATGGGATAAAATACCGTTGAGCTCATCCATGCTCCAATCCGTAACCCAAGCAGATGCTTTTATCTACGGTAGTTTGGTATGTAGGGATTCGGAGAGCAGAAAATCCTTAATAAACCTGCTTTCAAAATCTAAATATAACATATTGGATGTAAACCTGAGACAAGGTTATTACAGTCATGAGATTCTTATAGAATTAATGAAAAGCGCCGATTTTATAAAATTTAATGATGATGAGCTATTTGAAATTGGCGCAATGATGGGATCCCCATATAATTCATTGGAACAAAACCTTGAATATATAAAATCCTGGGTTAAGGCAACTTCTTTTTGTGTAACAAAAGGAAGGCACGGAGCACTGTTGTTCCATAATGAAAAGTACTATTATAACAGTGGTTACAAAATAAACGTAAAAGATACCGTTGGGGCTGGCGATTCTTTTTTGGCATCGCTGCTTACCAAACTGTTGGAAGGTGAAAACCCACAGCGTGCCTTGGATTTTGCCTGTGGTATTGGTGCATTGGTAGCCGCTGAAAGTGGCGCTAACCCAATATTGAAAGAAACCCGGATAAATAATTTTATCAACGGGAAAGAGAACGGTTGAAAAATCAATTTGTAGCGTTAGTTAGCATGAAAATGGTACGGATGCGGTTTTACCGTTATTTGTATCATTTTTTTGTATGCTATATTTTTAATCTACTTATAGATAATCCTGTAGGGCACAATGTTTATAGCCCTATTTTTAATTAAACAATAAAGGTCATCCTTTAGAAATTCCCATTCGATTTCGGAGTATTCTTTTTTAGGGTTTTGGTAATGTAAATATCAATGGTAGGGGTATAGCCTACATTGTTTTCCAAGCTTGTTTGTATGCCATTTTTAACTTCAACATCCTGTATGGCGTCTTTATAGTGTTTTTGGCATAAGATAACAATGTCCTGCCGGGTAACTACTCTTTCGTTTGAGATGAGGCTTTCCCGGTAGGCATATATCTTATCGGAATTTGTGAGTTCGTACCTTCCGCCAATTGTTGATGAAATAAATACCAGGGAATCTTTTTCAAAGGCAACGCCATTGTATAAGCTTAATTTGGAAAACGCATTAATGTTGTTTGCCTTCTCTCTGTCCTTGGTCCAATATTTTACAAAAAGGGTTCCATAATGTTCCGGTTTTTTTGAGTTCAGTATTAAATATGGTGCGGCTGTCCTGCTCATGGACAGGAGGTATAAAACAAATATCTTAGAAACATGAAAAAATGATATTACAGTCCATTATGTATAAAAGTAGCATCCCAGGAGTCATAGAGATCTATAAATATTACAACTTCAACTTAATGGTTCCTTTTAAAAAAATCCATTTCAAAATAAGTGCTAAAATGCTGGTGCATTAGCTCTTGAAATTCACTTACGGTGCCATTCTCCAAGCACTCAACCAATTGCATATGATTTACTTTTTTTGGCGGGATTTTATGCATTTCTGTTTGGGATTCTATTTCCAAGACATAATCAAAAACAATTTTTAAATATTTTTGAAAACCGTATAGCGTTTCATTTTTAGAAACTTTATATAAATAGGAGTGGAAGCTAATTTCGTAATCAATCTTGTTTTTAGAGCCATCATTGCCTTCATAAGAATGTATAATCTCCTTTAATTTAAAGATATCGTCAGGGGTAACGTTTCTAAATAATGCATTGGCCATCCCTATTTCAAGCATAATCCGTAGTTCAAATAATTCATGTAAGGTAGATTTATCCAAAACACTCGGGTCTAGAACACGTTCTAAGGCCGAAAAAAGATTGAACTTAATTAATTGTATCCCTTTTCTTTTATTTGAAGATATAAGTCCTAACATTCTAAACCTGCTCAAGGCTTCCCTAATTACATTTCTGCTCACATTCATGCTCTCGGCCAATTCCATCTCTGTGGGAAGGGCATCACCAGGTTTAAATCCATGGTCTTTAAAGTATATCCTCAAGTTTTTCTCTACCTGGTCTACCATGCTTTCTTTTTGTACAGGCTTGATGGTTGGTTTGCTTTCTTCTTTCATACTATTTTTTTAAAATCGGTATTGTCGTTTTGTAGGACAAATGTAATAAAGTTTTTCAGTTAATTTTTGTGAATTAAAATAAAATACTATATTAGCACAATAATATTGTCCTACAATATACAAAATTATGAAATCAATAAACCAACTAACACAAAAAAAAAGGCAGACATGGTGTTTGCTAATACTTATGACCATTGCGTCTATTATGTATGGTCAAGATGGAAAAACTATTACAGGTACTGTTTTTGATGAATCTGGAAATCAACCACTGCCTGGGGTCAATATTACACTCCAGGGAAAAAAGGTGGGCACGACTTCTGATTTTGATGGGAATTACACGCTTCAAGTGCAACCTACCGATGTGCTTGTGTTTTCATACATAGGCTTCCAGGTCGAAAAAATTCCCGTTAAGCAGCAAGAGGTCATAAATGTCTCAATGCAATTAGATGCTCAACAACTGGATGATGTGGTTGTAATTGGGTATGGTAAGCAATCTAGAAATTTAATAAGCAGTTCGGTTTCAAAAGTTAAAACTGAAGAAGTGGAAAATAACCCATCGGCAAATGCTATACAGGCTTTACAGGGTAAGGCGGCCGGCTTGAGCATTCAGGTAAATTCTGGGCAACCGGGCGCCGCCGGACAGGTGTATATACGTGGAGGTACACAGGTAAATGCCAATAGCTCGGCAAATAACCCATTATATATTATTGATGGGGTCTATAGAACTAGTTTAAATGGATTGAATGCTTCTGATATTGAAACGATTCAAGTGCTAAAAGATGCTGCTTCTACCGCTATATATGGTGCTAGGGCAGGTAATGGTATTATTCTCGTTACCACCAAATCTGGTAAAAGGAATACCAAAGGACAGGTAAGGGTAAGTTATAAATCGGGATTGGCACAACAACTTAATACATATCCCTGGACAAGTGCCGAAGATTATATAAGGGTTTCAAGAACTGCGGCAGAGCGGGGGATAAACTTGGAGAAACCTGGCGATAGGCTCGAGAATACAAATTTTGGTTATTCGGTCCAAACGCTTACACAGCGTGGACAATATGGGTTTAATCGTAACACATTAGCTTATTTAGATAATTTAATTGCTATTGAAGGTCAGGCCTATGTTAGTGATTTACTTGAAAATCAAGGATATCAATTAATGGATGATCCCGTGAGTGATAATACCTTAATCTTCAAGGATAATAATTATGATGACCTCATTTTTGTTACGGCCGAGGTGCATGACATTAACTTAGGCTTTAGCGGGGGTAGTGAAACTGGTAATTATAATGTTAGCTTGGGCTATCTGGATCAACAGGGAACATTTCTTGGGACCGGCTTTAAAAGGTTTAGCGGCCTTAGCAACGGAAGTTTTGAAGTGAGCGATCATTTTTTGATTAATTCCGGCGTTAACTTTAGTTATCAAGAGAGCAACCAGATCCAAGACGCTCGCAACTCTATCAATAGATCCTCAAGGTTGCCCCACACACTAAGGCTTTTAAACGATGATGGCACCCCGGCACTTGGAGAGAGTAGAAGCTCGCCAAGGAATAGGTTGCATGAAATGTACTATCAGGACATAGAATCAAAACAATATTTAACAACATTGAATTTAGGTGCCGAATGGGAGATGTTTGAAGGATTTTCTTTCAAACCGTCAGTTTCATTCTTTAGGGATGAGTCTACGTTTAACTTTTTTGAGAGGGCTTCACCTGAAATCCCAGACCGGGCATCGGTTCGGGAAGAATCTGGATTCAATCAGTTGCTCCTCAATGGATTGTTGAACTATAAAAAAAGTTTTGGCGAACATCATTTCGATGCTTTGTTCGGGGTTAATTATACCAAGGAACGGAGGGAATATATTAAGGGAGAAGGTTCTAATGCCCCTACAGATATAATAGCTACCATAAATGCATCGGCAACAGATCAAGAACGGGTTACCAGTAGTATTGTGGAAAACATACTGTTTAGCAATTTTGGTAGGATAAGTTATGATTATATGGGCAAATATTTGGTTTCTGCAAGTTACAGGAATGATGGGGCCTCTCAATTTGCCGAGGAAAACAAATTTGCATTTTTTCCCGCATTCTCTCTGGGATGGAACGTCCATCAAGAGCCTTTTTGGAAAGTTGACTTTATAAGTAAGCTCAAAGTTAGGGGGAGTTGGGGGCAAGCAGGTTCCCTTGCCGGATTGACCATAGAAGATACACAGGGCCAATACGGCACACGTTCTTATAATTTTCAGGGCGGTGCCTTGCTTTCCCAGCTGGCCAACACGCAATTAAAATGGGAGACAACCACAACAATAGATATAGGCCTGGATATAGGAGCTTTTGATAATAGGCTGAATTTTTTGGTAGATTATTATAAAAAAACTACCGAAGACCGTTTAATAGACCGCTTATTGCCTCAACAGACCGGTTTTAGCTCCATTAGGGATAATTTAGGAAGTATTCAAAACGAAGGAATTGAGATTGAAGTTGGTGTGGATATCCTGAAGTCGGATAATTTTACATGGCATACCGATTTTAACTATGCATACAACAAAACTAAAGTCGTTGAACTACCCGATAATGAAAGAGCCAAGAACAGGATTCAGGGGGGTGTGATCTACGATCCCGAAACTGGGGGTGAAATGGAAGTTGGTGGATTGGCAGAAGGCGAAAGACCATACGGTATTTGGGCATGGGATTTAATTGGGGTATACGCCACAGACGAAGAGGCAGCTAATGCCCCGGAAGATATGTATGTTTCAGGCTCTAAGTTTGGGGACCCTAAAAATGGTGGTGATGCTATATGGCGCGATGTTAACGGGGATGATAAAATAGATGAAAAGGATTTGGTTTTTGTAGGATATCAAACTCCAAACATGTTGGGAGGAATGGTTAATACGTTTAATTATAAAGGCTTACAGTTGAGAGTAGCCATGGATTACGCTTTTGGCCATGTCATAGCCAACGAATGGCGCGCAAGGGCCAATGGGAATGCCAGAAATAACGTAATGACAACTATCGATGTTTTGGGAGATGATTTTTGGCACAACCAAGGAGATATTGCTAAATACCCAAGGTACGACAATGCTTCTGATTATGATAACGGCTACAGGAACCATGTTAGGGGGTTGGGGGGAACTTCAAACAGCAATATAGGAAGCCGAAATGGCGGTGTAGACAATACGCTTTACTTCCATAAAGGCGACTTTGTTGCTTTTAGGGAGGTTAGCTTATCCTATGCTTTTCCTCTGCAAGATTCCAAGCTCAAGGATTTAGGCCTGTCCGATTTCAACTTAAGTCTAAGTGGTTACAATCTTGGTTATATCACTGCCTATGACGGGTTAACACCAGAAATATACGACGGTGTGGATGAAGGGATTTATCCAAGACCTTTTCAAATAATTTTAGGATTAACAGTTTCCTTTTAATGTTAAAAAAAAGACACATGAAAACTATATATGGTATTTTAATTAGTTGCTTTCTTCTTGTAAGCTTACAATCTTGTATAGAAAGTGCCGTAGAAGCCGAAGTCCCTTCTAGTATAACGGGGGGGAATTTTCCAAAAACGCAAGGAGATTTAAGGGCGTTGCTCACAGGGCTTTACGATGGTGAAAGAGATGAGTATAACAGAACCCTGTATGGAGAAGATAGAGGGGATTCTTTTGAAGTGGGGCTCATAGGTTCGGTATCAGATTCCTGGGGACAGAATTTAAATGGTGGAAATGGGCCTAATTGGCGTGTTAATTATAATTTAATCAATAACGTTAACATTATTATTGCGGCTTCAGAGAATATTGAATTCAATAGTGAAGCCGATAAGGGTCAAATTTTGGGCGAAGCCTACTTTTTAAGGGCCTTTATATACTTTCAGATGGCTAAAATATGGGGCGATGTTCCATTGATTACTTATCCCGTGGATCAAAATACTGAAATAGTGGGAAGAAGCCCTGTTGCTGAAGTTTTTGCCCTTGTTTTTACCGACATTGAAATGGCATTAAATTATTTCCCCAACCCAGGTTTTGTTTCTAAATATAGCGCAAGTATGCCTGCAGCCTATGCTTTAAAAGCCGATGCCAGTCTATGGAGGGGTAAAGTTTTAGGTGGTGGCGAGTCCGATTTTACAGCAGCTATAACGGCTATAAATAATATACAAGGGGTAGAACTTCTAGATGACTTTGGGGCTATTTTTGATACCAAGGCAAACAACGAAGTCATATTCAGTATTTTTATGGATTATAATGAACAGGCTGGAATGTACGCTAGTACAGTTACTTCAAGAGATGTGAATGTAGACCCTGTTTTAAATCCTGATGTGCCTACTTCTACAAGTTTCAATGCAAGGCATAACTACAGGCCCAGTGAGATTATTATAAATTTATTTACAAACGATAATGATCAAAGAGCAACAAGGACTTTTATCCCAATCCTTACTCAGGATGGTAATGATGCAGATACAGAACCGGATGTGCTTTCAATTAGTCAAAATAAATTTAAAGGAACCGATTTTAATAACGATACCTTTTATGATAATGATATTATAGTATACAGATGGGCAGATATGTTGCTTTTACGGGCTGAGGCAAAGGCAGCCTTGAACCAAGCAACAGGAGCTATTGCCGATTTGAATATTGTAAGGAACCGTGCCAACATTGGGGAGTATAATGGCCCAACCGATAAGGCGTCCGTAGAAAAAGAAATCCTGGACGAACGTGGAAGGGAGCTGTTTTTAGAATTGAAACGGTATTGGGATTTGGTTCGCTTTGATGCGGGGGGAACAATTAATATATACAATCAAGTTCCTAACCTTAATGGAAAGAACATACCGGTTCTATGGCCGGTAAATGAAAATGTAATGGCCGAGAATGAACTCATAGAACAAACAGAAGGATATAATTAGAGTAGCCTAGTTAGCAGATTTTAGGGCGGGGATTTATTTCCTTGCCTTAAAATCAATAACAATAACTATCAAAGGCAAAAGCGACCTTATTTTAATAGGTCCTCTATTGTATAGATAACCAGTGATTAACTTCACATTGATACTATTATAAAAATGAAATTAAACTTTAAAGGGTTGATAGCCGCGGGGTTTAGCCCGTTCAATTTAAATGGTGATATTAACCTTGAACAAATACCTGTGCTGGTTGATAAATTAATAAATAATGGCATAAACGGGTTTTATTTAATGGGAAGCACCGGAGAAGGGCTCTCCATAAAAGTAGATAAACGAAACAAAATAGTTGAAGCATATGCCGAGGCAATAAACAAAAGAGTGCCAATAATTGTAAATGTAAGTCATTCCAGTTATGAGGTAAGTGCCGACCTCACACGGCATGCAATTCAAATTGGGGCCGATGCCGTTTCTGCAACGCCTCCAGCTTATTACAGTATTGACAATCTCGGACAACTAACCTATGCTGTGGAGAAAATTGCAGACTGTCAAGATAGAATACCTTTTATTTACTATCATATTCCAGGTAAAACAGGCCTAAATTTTAAGATGCACCTGTTCCTTGAACAATTGGAAAAGCGGATACCTCAACTTGGAGGTATAAAATATACCGCTCCTGCATTAGATGATTTCATGATTTGCAAGGAAAATTTCGGAGATAGGTTTAAAATGTTTTTTGGTGTCGATGAATTGTTTTTACCTGCCTTGTCAATGGGTGCCGATACTTTTATAGGAAGCACTTACAACTTTATGCCTCCCTATTATCAAACAATATTGAAAAATTATGGTACTGAAAATCATCAACTGGCAGTGGATGCGTACCTTAAAGTAGTTGAGCTTATAGATGTCTTTTTACAGTTTGATGGCCTTGCGGCACAAAAATCTATTATGCAAATGATCGGGCATAATTTTGGGCCTCCAAAGGCTCCTATATTGCCGTTAACAACAAATCAATTTAATGTCTTGGAAAAGAATTTAGAATCTCTTGATTATTTTAAACTCATAAAAGAACATTAAAAAGCTTTTTTTAAATGATGATGATTTTTCAAAAGTATAAGTTGCAATATGTTTTACCAGTACTGTTAATGGTATTGTATATTTTTCCTGCAAGGTCTCAAAAACTTGATTCCATAACGGGGTTGCAGCATCAATTTTTACCCAATTTGCCTTCAACCACAGTTTCCGTACCTTCTTTAGGGTATGCGGGAATGTTTGGTGCCCCGGTGCAAAATGGCATATTGGCAATGGGGGGCGCTAATTTTCCAGAGGGAAAACCTTGGGAGGGAGGAAAAAAAGTCTGGAGCAGCTCTATTTATCTTTTAAGGGATAATAAATGGGAATTGCTAGACAAAAAGTTACCTTCCCCAATAGGCTATGGCGCTTCTATTGCTATTGATGAAGGTGTTTTATGTATAGGAGGTAACAATCAAAAAGGTAGCTCTTCTAAGGTTTTTTTAGTGAAACTAAATCAAAATGATGAAATATCCATCATAAATTTCCCCCCCTTACCACGGCCTTTGTCCAATCTTACGGCAGTTAGGGTTGAAAACAGCATATATGTTGCCGGTGGAGACAATAAAGGGCAGAGTTATGGCGGTTTTTATCAGCTAAATTTAAATGCCCATAAAAAATGGAAGGTTTTAAAAAGCATGCCCGGACCTGCAAGGAGTTTTCATAGTATGGCCGTTCAGGAAACTTCTTTTTCAAAAAAAATATTTGTGTTTGGCGGCAGATCATTGCAAAAGGGAGCTGGTACAGAACTACTCAACACATATACATCTTACAATTTAAAAACACAAAAATGGGACAGCATTTTACCTATAACGGTACATGGTGAAAGTAAAACAATAATGGCGGCTTCGGCTCAGCCCATAGGTTCCATGGGGATTCTTCTTTTTGGGGGGGATGACGGGAAGCTGTTTTCTGAGTTAGAAGCCTTGGAAACAAAAATTAGCAATACCGATAATGATGTTATAAAACAAGGGCTAATAAAGAAAAAGAGCGGTATTCTAGATACACATCCGGGCTTTAGCCCAGAAATATTATCATTCAATACCATTACAAAAAGTTGGATGGTTTACGATTCCATTGCAAGCTTTCCAGTAACTTCTTTGTCTTTTAAAAGTGGTAGGGATTTTTATTTTGTTTCTGGTGAAATCCGCCCTGGAATCAGAACTCCCAAAATAATGCGGTTGTCAATGGGAAGACATTCGAAATCTTTTGGAGCACTTAATTATGGCATACTTATAGCTTACCTTCTCATTTCCCTGTTTATTGGATTATATTTCTCCCGAAAACAAAAATCTACCAATGATTATTTTAAGGGAGGTGGCCGGGTACCTTGGTGGGCCTCTGGTTTAAGTGTGTTTGGGACTTTATTGAGTGCATTGACATTTATGGCAATACCTGCAAAATCATTTTTAACGGATTGGTCTTATTTTTTTCTTAATATGGCAGCTATTCTTATTGTTCCGGTTATTGCAATATATTTTATACCCTATTTTAACAAGTTAAAAATTAATACGGCTTATGAGTTTCTGGAAGTCAGGTTTAATTATACAGCCCGGGTCTTGGGCAGTATTTCATTTATACTTTTTCAATTGGGGCGCATAGGTATAATTTTGCTTCTTCCTTCTTTGGCTATTTCTATAGTAACGGGTATTCCAGTAGAAGCCAGTATTTTAATTATGGGGTTTTTATGTATGGCGTATACCACGTTTGGAGGGATTGAAGCTGTTATATGGACAGACGTCCTACAGGTTATTGTTTTAATGGGAGGAAGTATTTTGGTTATTTTCTGGATACTTTTCCATTCAGAAACCTCTTTGTTAGATGCAATCGATATGGCCTCTGCCGATCATAAATTCAATATTATAGACTGGGACTTTAACTTTACATCTTCTACCATATGGGTGGTGCTTCTCGGTGGGTTGGCATCTTCTTTGATCACGCAAGGAACAGACCAAACAATTGTGCAGCGTTATCTTACCAGCAGCAGTGTAAAAAATGCAAGAAAAACACTATATACCAATGCAGTACTTACCCTGCCTGCAACGGTTATATTTTTTGGAATCGGCACTTTGCTGTTTGTTTTTTATAGTAAAATGCCCGAAAAGCTTTCTCCAGATATACAAATTAACGATTCTATATTTCCATGGTACATAGTCAATGAGCTTCCCATAGGGGTGTCGGGACTTTTAATAGCCGGAGTGTTTTCTGCGGCCATGTCGAGCATTAGCAGTAGTTTGAATTCGGTTTCCACTGCTTTTTGCAATGATTTTTACCAAAAATATTACCCTAAGACCCCAGATTTAAAATTGTTGCTTATTGCTAGGGTCGCAACTTTGGTTATGGGAGCTATTGGGGTTGCTTTTGCATTGTGGATGGCCAATTCTAACATAAAATCATTATGGGATCAATTTTACCGTGTGCTGGGCCTAATAACCGGTGGTCTGGGCGGTATGTTTTTGCTTGGTATTATAACCAAAAGGGCAAATGCAGCCGGTACTTTATGGGGAGTATTGCTAAGTGCGGTGGCGGTATGGTACATAAGCAGTTATACAAAAATTAATTTTTTACTCTATTCATTCATAGGCTTGGCATTGAGCTACCTTCTGGGATATGCCTTGAGCTTGATATTAAAACCAAAGACCAATTAAATAAAAAAATCATAAAAATGTGTCAAGATAATATAATACTCAAACGATTTCTTTGTGCAACCATCTTTATTGCTATGATTGTTTCCTGCACAGAAAAGCCAGAAAATATTATTGTAGAACAACAACAAAAAATTTATCCGGTATTGAAGAATAAGGAGGTCAATCAATTATTGTTGATAGATGTTATACTGAAGGATACTTTGAAGCCGGCTGTTCTAAAAGAAATGAGCATCAATTTAAAAGGTACTGATGTAAACGATTTAAGTTCGGCAAGTATTTTTCATATAAAAGAAAAGCATAAAATAGGGGAGGACCCTATGTTGTTTTCAACCTTAAAAAAGCTTTCAGAAGAAATTACCTTCAAAGGAAATTTCAAACTAAACAAAGAACACAATTACTTTTTACTATCGTGTACACTGAAAGAAAACGTTGATATTACCCATAAAGTAATGGCCTATTGCGAGTCTGTTGCCACCGTGGATGGATTTGTTGCCGCTAGACCACTTAAAGCCCCAAAAAAATTAAGAATGGGGGTGGCAGTTAGGAAACATGGGGATGATAATGTACACACCTATCGAATTCCGGGGATGGTTACCACTAATGATGGAATATTGCTAGCCTCTTATGATGTAAGAAGAGACATGTCAAGAGACTTGCAGGGAGACATAGATATAGGAATTAGCAGAAGCTTGGATGGTGGCAATACATGGGAACCAATGATAATTGCCATGGACAAAGGTGAGTATGGAGGCCTGCCAGAAAAGTTTAATGGTATTAGTGACGCCTCTTTACTTGTGGACAAAAAGACGAATACAGTTTACTTGGCCGGACTATGGATGCACGGCGTTATAAATAAAGAAGGAAAATGGATTGAAGGCCTTACCGATGAAAATGATGAATGGAACCATCAATGGAAGAACAAAGGATCCCAGCCTGGATTTGGTATTAAAGAAACTTCTCAATTCCTTATTTCCAAAAGTAACGATAACGGTAAAACATGGGGTCAGCCCATTAACATAACCAAAATGTGTAAGAAAAAAGGATGGTGGCTCTTTGCTCCTGCACCGGGAAGAGGCATTACAATGCATGACGGAACCTTGGTATTTCCAACACAGGGAAGGGATGAGCAAGGAGTATCTTTCTCTAACATTACCTATAGTACAGATAATGGCAAAACATGGAAAACCAGTAATCCAGCACATAATAATACTACCGAATGTGCAGTTGTCGAGCTTTCTCCAGGTGTATTAATGCTAAATATGCGGGATAATAGAAACAGAAAGAATAAAAGCAAAACCAATGGACGTGCCGTCTATATTACAAACGATATGGGTAAAACATGGAAAGAGCATTCTTCTTCGCATAAAGCGCTCCCAGAACCGGTATGTATGGCTTCATTGTATCAATTTAATTTAAACAAGGACAATAGCAACAATTCCGTGTTATTGTTTTCTAACCCCAATACCAAAGAAGGCAGGAACAATATCACATTAAAGGCCAGTGTGGATAATGGTAAAACATGGCCAGAAGAAAAGCAGGTTCTCCTCGATGAAGGTTATGGTAGAGGATATTCTTGCATTACCCATGTAGGCAAAGATTATGTGGGGGTACTTTATGAAAGTAGCCAGGCAGATATGACCTTTCAAAAAATACCGCTTAAAGATCTTATGATAAATGATACAAACTAAAAGTTTTAAAAATGGAACAAATTCTTAAACTAAAATCACGAATGTTTATGATGAAGTGCTCAATATTTATATGCATGGCACTATTATTCTCAAATTGCGTAGAGGATCCAGGCGGAAGTTTAATTGTAGACGAAGACAATAATTCTTCTGATGGTACCAAGTATCCTGGAAGCGATGGGATAAACTTTATTTATGAAAAAGGACAGGAAGGGTACTCGTGTTATAGAATACCTGCGCTTTTAAACATAGATGATGAAGTGCTGTTGTCTTTTGCTGAGGCAAGAAAAAACAACTGCTCTGATACCGGAGATATTGATCTGGTTGTAAAAAGGTCTACCGATGGAGGTGCAACTTGGTCTGAAAATATTATGGTATGGAACGATGGTGGCAATACATGTGGGAATCCCGCTCCAGTTTATGACGCAGAAACGGGTGAAATAGTATTGTTGGCTTCTTGGAATAATGGAAACGATGATATTGGTCCCATTAACAGCGGGACTTCCATCGATACCAGAAGGGTATATGTAATTAGATCAGGCGATCAGGGGTTGACCTGGAGCGAACCGGAAGAGATTACTGTCGATGTAAAATTAAACAACTGGCGTTGGTATGCCACTGGGCCCGGTTCTGGTATCCAAGTAACCAAAGGAACTTATAAAGGGCGTCTGCTTGTTGGCTGCGATTATATAGACGCTCAACGAAAAGGATATTCTCATGTTATCTATTCAGATGACCATGGGGGATCATGGAAAATTGGAGGCATATCTCCAGAACCCCAAACCAATGAATGCGAAATTGCCGAGTTATCCAATGGGTCACTGATGCTAAACATGCGGAATAGCAACAGTGGAGATAAACGAAGAAAAGTGGCCATAAGCCAAGATGGCGGGGAAAACTGGGATTATCTTGGGCTCGACAATACTTTAATTACGCCTATTGTACAGGCAAGCCTACACAGGTATAGTTTTGAGGGAGACCTTATTGACGAAAATATTTTGTTGTTCTCCAATCCTGCTGATTTTAACGATCGGAAAAACATGACAGTCCGGTTAAGTAACGACGATGGCCAAACCTGGTCAAAGTCTTTAATGCTCCACAATGGTTTCGCAGCCTATTCAGATTTGGCAAATTACAAAGATTACAGAGCCGCGATCCTTTATGAAACTGGCGAGACCGAAGACGATCGATATGACGGAATATCTTTTGAAACCTTTTCGCTTGACAAATTAAAATAACCAATCAAACAAACAACTAAAACCTTAAATTATGAAAAATGTACATTTACCCTCGTTGCTTTACTTTCTGTTACTGACATTATTCTTTTCCTGTAGCGATGACGATAGCTTGGCGGAAAAAAATATGGATGCTGCCTTTAAAGCTGATATTCAAAACATTAATGCTGGGGAAACGGTTCAATTTACAGATATGTCCATTGGAAATATTTCTAAATGGAACTGGACATTTAAAGGGGGAACACCTCCTACATCTTCTCTCCAAAACCCAGAAGTAACATTTAATGCTTCGGGAACGTATGCCGTGTCCCTTCATATTAGTGGTAGCGGGCAATCATCATCTATAAGTAACGAAGAATTTATTGTTGTTAACGCACCTGAAATTCAGGTAGACTTTAAAGCAAATAAGACCAGTGCCAGAGAAGGCGAAAATATAACATTTACAGACATGTCCAGTGGAAATCCCAATAGCTGGAAATGGGAGTTTATCCCTTCAAACGGGGCTTCATTTATTTCGGAAGAGCAAAACCCAACGGTGGCCTTTGAAGATCCCGGTACATATACCGTAAAACTTACAGCCTCAAATGGAGATAAGTCTAGTCAAGGCGTAAAAAATGATTATTTAGCTATAATCGACGCAACTTCTGTTGAAGCAAACTTTACAGCTGATAAAACAAACACATATACAGGGGCTAGTGTTGCTTATACGGACACTTCAGTAGGAACGGCAACCTCATGGAACTGGACTTTTGAAGGCGGGACTCCAGCAACATCCAATGAACAAAATCCAACGGTAGTTTACAACACTTCCGGAAGGTATAAGGTTATTTTGACGGCCTCGAATAGTGAAAAATCGTCGCTGGTAGAAAAAGAAAATTATATAATGGTTATTCCTGGGGAAAGTTTGGCAGCCTTTTATCCCTTGAACGGAAATGCTAACGATATAGGCCCGAATGCAGTAACTACCAATGTGGCAGGCTCCATAGATTATACAGGTGCAAACAGAAATGGTATGGAGAATACTACAGCTACATTTACAGGAAGCAGCGCTATTATTGCATCAAATAATGCAGCCATGAATTTTGCGACTTCAGATTATAGCGTTGGGTTATGGGTTAAAACCGATAACACTACAAAAATGATGTTATGGCAGGAAAGTGGTGCCAATGGTCCAGGTGATAATCAAACATGGTTGCGTTTGGGAGATAATACCAGTGATAGGCTGTTGCGTTTTGCAACTGAGGATTCTGGTGGAGGCGCTATTTTAAATGTAGGTGCTGCGGAAGTCCCAACGGGCGTAGCTGATAATAATTGGCACTTCTTGGTTTGTGTAAGGCAAGGAGGCTTAACCAAGGTGTATGTGGACGGTACTTTATCTAAAGAAATGTCGAAAACAGTAACAAAAGAAGTATCAAATGGACAAGACTTTAAAATCGGAGCCCAAGAAACTTCGCCGGGAGAATTAGGGAACTATTATCAAGGAGCTATAGACGATATTGTTATATACAACAAGGCCTTAACTGAAACAGAAATTGCCACTTTATATGGATTATAAATTTTATAGGGTGTGGATATTAAATGGCGCTAAAGGGATATACATATTAAAAAATAATTAATTTGGTTCCACATTATTAATTATTGAAAACATACAAAATACATGACCACATTACCACCCAACATTAAAATCATAATGCTAACCTTGCTATCAGCATTATATGGCTTTTCCCAAAAACACCCAGAATGGGAGGACCTGTCCGTTGTCTCTGTCAATAGGGAAGAGCCACATGCAACTTTTTATGTATATAATTCCCTAGAGGAAGCAAAGAAAAATGATTTTGAAAAATCCGAAAACTATAAATTGTTGAACGGAGCATGGAAATTTCATTTTTCCAGTAAACCTCAAGACCGCCCAACGACATTTCATCAAATGGATTTTAATGTTGATAACTGGGAGGATATTCAAGTGCCGGGAGATTGGCAATTGCAAGGCTATGATTTTCCGCTCTATACAAATATTGAATATCCCTTTCCCATAAACCCACCGTATGTTAATAATTCTTATAACCCGGTAGGCTCGTACAAAAGGAAATTTACAATTCCGAAAACTTGGAACGGGAAAGACGTTTATTTATATTTTGGCGGCGTAAACAGTGCCTTTTACGTATGGGTAAACGGTAAAAAAGTAGGTTATAGTGAAGGGGCAAAAACCCCAGCGGAATTTAACGTTACGCCATATTTGAAAAAAGGCGAAAACGATTTGGCCGTTGAGGTTTATCGCTGGTCGGATGCCAGTTATTTACAAGATCAGGATTTCTGGCGTTTAAGCGGGATAGAACGCGATGTATACCTGTATGCAAAACCTAAAATAAGCATCAAGGATTTTTTTATAGCGGCATCTTTAGGCCAAAGTTATACTTTGGGGATGTATTCGGCAAACATACTGCTGAAGAATACATCGAAAAGCAAAAATGGATGTGCCATAGAAGTTACCCTTTGGGATGAAGAAGAGGTTTTGTACAGGGAAGAAAAGCAGTTGATGATTAAAGGTGAAGGCAACGATTCTGTTTATTTCGCATATGAACTAAAGAATGTTAAGCCCTGGAGTGCCGAATCACCAGAATTATATACGTCGGTTATCACTTTAAAAGCGGAAGGTGAGGTTCTGATGTCGACCAGCAATAAAGTGGGCTTTAGAAATGTGGAAATAAAAGGCGGAAATCTTTTGGTTAACGGGCAGCCTATTATACTTAAAGGTGTTAACAGGCACGAGCACGATGAGTATACAGGGCACGTAATTTCCAAAGAGAGCATGCTGAGGGACATTCGGCTCATGAAACAAAATAATATCAACGCCGTGAGGACTTCACATTATCCAAACGACCCTTATTGGTATGAGTTGTGCGATACCTATGGTCTGTATGTTTATGATGAAGCTAATATAGAAAGCCATGGCTTTGGTTATGATGAAGACAAAACCCCTGCTAACAAGCCGGAATTTGAAAAGATGCACCACGATAGAATATACAGGATGGTCGAGCGGGATAAAAACCATCCATCGGTTATTGTATGGTCCATGGGGAACGAAGCTGGCGATGGTCCCGCATTTGTAAATAATTATAAATGGATTAAAAACCGCGATGCATCTAGGCCCGTTCATTACGAACGTGCAGAGCTGGGGGAAAATTTTAAAGAGCGGCACACCGATATTATCGCATGGATGTACGCAAGTTTAGAGGATATCGATAAAAATTACATAGGCAAATATCCCGACCGGCCTTTTATATGGTGCGAATATGCACATGCAATGGGAAATAGTAGCGGGAATTTGATCGACCTGTGGAATTACGTGTATAAACACCCGCAACATCAAGGAGGATTTATATGGGATTGGGTAGATCAGGGATTGGTTAAAACAGATAATTCCGGTACAAAATATTGGGCCTATGGTGGAGATTTTGCCCCAAGCCAGTATCATAACGACGGTAATTTTTGTATGAACGGATTGGTTAACCCAGACAGGTCACCGCATCCGGCATTATTTGAGGTAAAAGATATTTATCAAAATATTGATTTTACTTTAAAAGAAACTCTTAATTATACCTTTGAGGTTAAGAACAGGTTCTTTTTTACAAACTTAAAAGAATATGCCTTTGGTTACGAGCTTATCGAAAATGGAGTGGGCGTAAAGCAAGGCATGTTGAAAAGTTTTGATGTGGCACCCCAAAAATCCATTTCCTTTACCGTACCGGATCTTGCCAATTCCTTAAGCAAATCAAAAGAATATTATATAAATTTTTACGTAAAGACGATAAAACAAAAAGGCTTGGTCCCCCATGAATATATAATTGCGCGTAAACAGATAAAACTAAACCGTGGAGTTGAATACGCAAAAATACAAGTGGCTTCTTCACTAAGGGGAGAAAAACCTCGGATAGAAGAAGATGGAGAAAAAATCAAGATTTTTAACCAGCGTTTTTCTGTTGAATTTGACAAAAAGAACGGGCTGTTAAGTTCGTATAAGGTTAATGGATATGAACTGATACAACGCGGGCCTAAAATAAACTTTTGGCGTGCTGCAACCGATAATGATTTTGGAAATGGATTGCCGAAAAGGGGGCATAAATGGAAAAAGGCTTCAGAGCATTACAAAATTAGCTCCTGTAAAATTTTAAACGCATCTAAAGAAAATGTTTCGTTAGAAATTTTATACAATATAGCCGAAGTTTATTCAACTTATAGAACAGTATATACTATTTATGGCGATGGTAGGATTAAGGTAGACAATAAATTTATGTTCGGATGGGAAGATAGCGCAACACCTGAAGAAAAAAAGCAAGGACTTTCGGAGTTGCCAAGATTTGGGATGAACATTATATTGCCCAAGGAATATAACAATGTAGAATGGTATGGGAGAGGGCCTCATGAAAACTATTGGGACCGCAGGCAATCGGCTTTTATGGGTATATACAAGGCCAAAGTAAAGGACTTGTACTTTCCGTACAGTCGCCCACAGGAAAATGGATACCGGACCGACAACCGCTGGGTTAAATTGACTAATGAAGAAGGCATTGGCTTGTTGTTTTCGGGGGTGCCGACCATATCCTTCAGTGCCCATCATAATTATATATCGGACTTTGATGCCGGGGAAAAAAAGCAACAACGGCATACCACAGATATAATCCCCAGGGATTTAATAAGCCTGAACATAGATTATAAGCAGATGGGCGTGGCCGGTGATAATAGCTGGGGAAGAAGAACATACGAAAAGTACCGGTTAAAGCCGGTTAATTGTGAATATAGCTATTACATATACCCAATAAATAAATAGTAAGTAGTTTTTTGTTTTTGATAGTTTACAATTGAATATTACATAACCTTGGCAATAATTTTTCAATGTCGATAAGAATGCATAAACATATTGAGTTAATTAATGATTTCAATACTATTTTATAATGCAAAATTAAAAGCTAATTTTATTTTTTATATTTTTAGATAATTATCTTTGTAATTTCTTACATAGATTTTTACCTCCCATATATTTTAAATAAAATTTATTGCATGAGTACTATCGACAGACACAAAAGTATACTTGAAAAAATTAACCAAGAAGGTCAGATCAAAGTTCAATATATATGCGATAAAATGGATGTTTCTCCTGTTACGGCAAGAAAAGATTTGAAGTTTTTGGAAGAAAAAGGGTTGCTATACAGGGTTCATGGTGGCGCTACATTGCATAACCCTTATGCTACCGATAAGCATGTTAGCGAAAAGGAAAAGATTCACTTGGACGAAAAAATGAGCATTGGCCTGGCAGCATCAAAGCTCATTACGGCCAATGACTCTATTTTAATAGGCTCCGGTACAACGGTATTGGCATTGGCAAAAAAAATAGAACCAAAAGAAAATTTAACGGTCATAACATCTGCCTTAAACGTAGCCCTAGAATTAAATAAGCACCTTGAAATCGAGGTTATTCAATTGGGGGGCGTGCTTAGAAAAAGGTCTTCGTCTGTTACAGGACTATATGCAGAAAACAATCTGGCCGATTTTTCTTGTAGCAAATTTTTTTTAGGAGTTGACGGGATTGACCTCGATTTTGGATTGACCACCGCAAATGTCATGGAAGCACACTTAAACAGGCAAATGATTCATGTGTCCCAAAAAACCATTGTGTTGACCGATTCCACAAAATTTGGAAAACGAGGGTTTGGAAAGATTTGCGGCTTTGATCATATTGATGAAATAATTACCGATGAAGGCATCTCTGATTTCACCAAAAATGCCTTGGAAGATTACGGAATAAAGGTAACCATTGTTTAAAAACAGTACGATTTTTTTCGATATTTACCATTCTTTTTTGCAATAGCAATATCAACATAGTGTGTCCTTATTATTAAAATAGCTTATAAAAAAGGTTAAAAAATGTTGCTTGAAAATAGTTACAAAACACTTCCCATTAATCAAAATCCCTTCAATTAATAAAATAAAAAATAATTTATTGACGCAGGTTCTATAAAGTTTCTTTATATTACGTATTATTTCTTTTTTTACATTATTTTATTTACTATGAAAACAAAAAGATACTATTGTATTGTTCTTATTACTTTAAGTTTTTGCATGTTAAATGCGCAAAATAAAACCATAGATACTACGTATAGGCCTAAAACATACAATGTTCAGGTTCGTCAATTTAAAAGCTATGCAGACAATCCAAATGATATTGTATTTTTAGGAAACAGTATAACGGCAAGGGCACATTGGAATGAATTGCTAGAGCTTCCCAATGCACGTAACAGGGGAATATCTGGAGATACAACTTTTGGAGTTCTGGAAAGGTTGGATGAAATAACCGAGGGCAAGCCCGAAAAGATATTTATGCTTATTGGCATTAATGATATTTCGCGCAATTTTCCAGACAGTGTAATTTTAGATAATTATGAAAAGATAATACAGCACATTCAAAGCAAATCCCCCCATACCAGATTGTTTGTGGAAACAATCCTTCCGGTGAATAGTAATTTTAAAGCTTATGAAAGGCATTACCATAAGGACAATCATATTCTTGAGGTAAATAAAGGGATAAAAGAATTGGCTGATAAATATAGTGTGACCTTGATTGATTTATATCCGTTGTTTTTGGATAATGAAGATAGGTTGGACGCTAAATATACGGATGAAGGACTTCATCTCAATGAAATTGGTTATTTGCACTGGAAAAAGATCCTCCAACCGTATTTGGCTAACTAAGCTAACATAATCTAACTAATTCTTTTGTTTAATGAGAAGAGTTTATTTTTACGTTCCATGCCCTGGAAACGTAATGTGTCTTTGCATTAACGGTGTCTTTACATGGGACTTCAATTGCGTGATGTTGTGTCCAAAAAGTTTTTAGGGTTTTACCGTTTAATTCCCGCACATTGGTTTCCGAATAGATTTTTTGGTCGTTTGGGTTTACAATAATTTTAATTCCGGTGGAGCGCTCCATCATCTCCAGATCTCCCCTGCTGTTCCCACCAACTATCATGGGGCTTGCTTTTATAAAGGTTTCAATGGTTTTTGCCTTGCCTTCTTCCTGCGGGATAGGGTATACAAGTTGATCGGTAAGAATGCCATTTGAAATAACAGACTTAACCCCTATAATCCTATTTTTAGGAATTCCAAGTTCTTCATTTACAAATCTTTGATAGAGCACTTCGGGTGAGGCAGTGATAACCCATACCTCAAAACCAAATTCTTTAAGGTTTAAAAGGAATTGCTTCATTTCTGGATAGAATTTCTGCCCGTACTTTTCTTTATAGGCATTCATGCCCATTGTTTCTACTTCGCTCACGGGAAGCCCTGCTAAAAAATTTATCCTTCGCTTTACATAATCGGTTCCTTGGTTATCGCCGTGCAATAAAGAATCTACTATGGCCATTTTGGAAACCGAAAGGGAATCTTTTTTGCCTTTATAATGTTCCATGGCATAAGCAAATAGGGCTTCATCGGCTAAATAATATGGCGCTTGACCAAAAAGGGTCCCGTCGCAGTCAAAAACGGCCACTTTTCTTCCTGTTTGGGACATGGTTGAATCGAGGTAGTTTTTTATGCTTGTATTGATCTCCTCATCCCATTGGGGTATTTTTTGATAAACCTGAGCATTTATCGATAAAAAACAGCAGAAAAATAGTAAAAAAATAAAGTTTGTCTGTATGGGGGTTTTTCGACTTTTCATCTTATAAATGGTTTATTGGGTAATTCCCATAAGCTTTTCGGGCGCATCGGTAGTTATAAAATCTGCTTCTAGTTTCAGCATCTCCTTCATGTCTTCAGCATTGTTAACGGTCCATACGTTCACGGTCATTTTTTCGTCATGGGCTTCTTTTACCCATTCAGGATGCTCCCTAAATACATTTATGTTGTAATCAATGCCTGTGTAACCATCCAATTTTGCCTTGTTGGGCGCAATATCTCCTTTAAGGTATGCAACTGGCGCATTGGCATCCAATTGATGGACCAATTTTCCGGCATCATAATCAAAACAGATATATTCAACCATCTCGGATCCGTTTAATTCATGGACCATGTCGACTGCCATTTTTGTTAGTTTAAGAGTGCGTTGCTTCCCCGAAGGCGCAGTTTTAATTTCTAATATGAGTTTTGTTTTGTGTTGCTTGAGCCCTTCTTCTAAATATGCTTTTAACGTTGGTATTTTTTCCCCGTTGGAAAGCGATTTGGAAAGTAGTTCTTTGTATGTTGATGTTTCAATGTCCAGTCCCTGAAAATCCTTGTCGTGATTAACAACCATTATGTTGTCTTTTGTTAGGTGGACATCAAATTCAGAGCCGTAACACCCCAAGTTTATGGCATGCTTTAACGATGCTATTGAATTTTCGGGCAATTGTTGTTTTTTCCATGCCCCCCGATGTGCAATGGTGGGATTTGTTGCATTTTCGCTACAACTTATTAAAAATAAGGCTGTTCCGGCAATTGCATAAATGAAATTTTTTTTTATAAGTTTAGTAAGGTTCATTTTTCCTGTTGAATATGTATGTTGAATGAATATGTTTAAAAGATTGAAACTTATGTTACCGCCCCAAGCCTGGTGAAATGTTTTTCTGGTTGATGGAAAACCAACTGTTTTGACATCCCAAGCTACAGAGCGGTTTTATATTGATGTTTTTTTATTTATAAGGCGTATTTAAATAATTTGATTATTCGTCCCACCAAACCTTGGTGTTAATATCATCGGGTCCGCCCAACATCTCGACGGCTTCTTGATAATTTGCCTGATTGTTTATCTGAACATCCGATGGGTAATAAAAACGGGAAGGCATCATGGCGTTGTTCTGCATGGCATCAGTGGTAGGCAAAACCGGTAGCCCTGTACGTCTGTATTCAAACCATTGTTGATAGTCGGTAAAATAGAGGGCATAATATTTCTGAAGCATGATTTGTTCCAAACTTCCATTGTATGCCACATCTGGATTGTCGAAAATAGAATCTTCAACTTCGGCCCCGATTTGTTCGATAGCTGCTTTAACGCCGTTTTCATAATGAGTTTCTGCATTGTCGATAAATCCCCTTTGGGCTACTTCGGCTTTAATAAACTCGACCTCTGCATACGTTAACAAGAATATCTGCATGGGGTTTTCTACTTGTTCTATATTAAAGGTAGATGCATCATAATCAAATTGCGACTCTGGCCCTGAATATGCACTGGGGATACCTTTGTAACCAATCTCCTCATTGTTTTCGTCATGAGCCAAGGTGGCTATAAAAGGTCTTCTGGGATCTTCAAATTGATTCAAGTTATCAAGAAAAAATGAAGCAACTTTTACGTTCAACCGAAAATCCTGTGGTCTTCCCCACGGAGAAACATTTGGTGTTACGCCAGTTACCTGAAGTATAGCCGACTCGTCTGTACTTTCAAATACAGGATATTTACTGGGGTTGTTAATCATGGCGGTTAATTTTTGGAAGGCATTGGTTTCCGTTTTGTTGGAAATCCTAAGCAACAATCTCATGTGGAGCGAATTGGTAAATTTTTTCCATTTCATAACATCATTAAAAAATAGAATGTCTTCCGCATAGATCATGTCTTCATCTGTTTCATACATTGCATTGGCTTTTTCCAGGTCGTCCAGAATGGTTTGATATATAGATTCTTGCGAGTCAAATGCCGGGTACAATATACCTTCTTCTCCTTTGCTGGCTTCTGTCATGGGAACAGGGCCGAAAAGATCGGTTAAATTGGCATATACCCATGCGTTTAAAGTTAAAGCAATGGCCTCGTAGTTGGCATCTTCCGCAGAAATTGCCGCTTCTTTCATTTCGTCGATATTGTTTAGCCATCTGTAGTACCAGTACCAAGATGAATTTCCTATGTTTTGGCTGACATCGTAGCGATGAAGCCCACCGGAAACACTTGGAAAAGGCAACGAGACTTGCATCAGGTCGAAAGTAATGCTGGCACTTCTATCTGCATTATGTGTTGCAAGACCGTAAATAATAGGGTTTATTAGGGTTCCCGGGCTTATTTCTGAAATGAGGTTCGGGTCTGTGTTTACTTCTTCAAAATCACTCGTGCAACCTGCCATTATATAAGCGGCAAGACAAAATATGATATATTTTATATTTTTCATTGTAGTTGTTTTATAGGTTAACTTTTAAACTAAAACCATAAGTGGCCGGTGAAGGCATTTGTCCCATTTCAATCCCCGGTAAAATAGTGTTGCCGTTTAGTGCGGCCGTTTCGGGGTCGTAAATAGGAAAATCGGATATTACGGCAAGGTTTCTTCCAAAAACACCTATGTTCAACGATCTTATTCCTGTATTGTCTAGCCATTTGCTGGGAAAATCGTAAGAAAGGTTTATTTCCCGTAATTTAATATAAGAGGCATCAAAAGAATTAGATTCGACATTGGCCCTTCTGTAGTATCTTGTGTACCAATCTGGTGTCACTACTTCCGTTGTATTTTCAGAATAGGTGCCATCGCCATTATCTACAACACCGTCGCCCACAATAAAACCTGTATCCCTTCCGTAGAAAGTTGAGGCAAGCTTTCCTTGCTCTGTAAGCTTGTGGTGTGTTTGCGAGTAGATAATGCCTCCATATTGCCCCGCCATCATGATGTTTACATTAACATTTCCTATTTTGAAATTATTGCTTAAGCCCGCTTCCCAATCAGGGCTGGCATCTCCTATGTATTGAATTTCATCGGGATATGCAGGCAGGCCTCCATCATCATAAACAATACGCCCATCGGGAGACCGCACGAACCCGTAGCCATATATGGCAGTGGTTGTCCCGCCTTCTTTGGCTATAAGTGTTGCCTGGCCTCCGGACCCTATTTCCTGTTGTCCTTCAATGCCGTCGGCTAATTCCATAACACGGTTCCAGTTTCTGGACCAAATTAAGGTTGAGCTCCATTTAAACTTGTCAGATTTCATGATTTTTCCCGTTAGGGTAAGTTCTACCCCGCGGTTTCTAACCTCCCCCGAGTTTAGCACTCCGGAGCTGTACCCGGTTGTTATGTCAAGGGGAACGGAAAGGATCTGGTTTTTTGTAACTGTTTGGTATATGGTAGCTTCTAAATTAATCCTATTATTAAAAAGCCTGGATTCGAAACCAGTTTCGTAGCTGGTGGTAATTTCTGGTTTAAAATTGCCATTGTACAAGGTGGTCGGTACGGTAGCGGCGCTCGGAAACTCGTTTTGACTATAATACTTACTGGTTTTATAGGGGTCTGTGTCATTTCCTACCTGGGCGAAAGAAAAGCGGTATTTTAGAAAATCAATGGCATCGGGTAAGTTAAAAATATCAGAAACTATAAAACTTGCGTTTGCAGAAGGATAAAAGAAAGAATTGTTTTGAACGGGCAGTGTGCTGGACCAGTCATTTCTTCCGGTAAGGTCCAAGTAGATTTTATTGTTGAACGATAAAGACAATAGGCCGTACAAGCTATTTACTTTTTTATTGCTGTCGTAAGTTTGAATCACTGGATTGTTTACGCCGTTGGAAAGCTTGTATACGCCCGGCACTACCAGTCCTTCTACAGAGGCATCGGTCCGTCTGTATTTGTAATCCCGTTGGTTTCCGCCAAGAGAAGCAGATAATGAAAATTTCTTGGATAGTTCTTTATTGTAGGTCAATAGGAAATCGTTGTTTATTTCCTGCTTCCATATATCCTGGTTTTCAAAATAACCCTTTGCATAACGGTTTATACTATATGGCCTGTGTTGTTCTCTATCTTGGCGGTATGTGTTCAAGGAAGAACGCACCATAAGTTCCAGATCGGGTGTTATTTGGAAGTTGGCATATATATTTCCTACAATCTGGTTGCTTTCAAGGGAGTTGGTGGCTTCGTATGCAATAAGGTACGGATTGTCGATATACGAGCTGAAAGGTTGTATTTGCTGAATGTTTTCCTGGCCATCCTGCCAAATAGGGCGGTACCAATCCAAGTCGACATTCGGATTTTGGAAAATCATAAAATAGGCTATTGAACCATTGTTGTAGCCCGTGCTTGGGAGATTGTCGCTGTTCCGGTTGTTATAGTTAATTACCGTACCTATTTTCACGCTTTTAGAAACTTGGTAGTTCCCGTTAACAGAGGCGGTAATCCTTTCAAAACCGGTATTTGGCATGATCCATTCGTTTTTTGAATGCCCAATTGATGCCCGCATGGAACCGTTTTCGCCCCCGCCTTGAATGGATACATTGTTGTTGATGGTCGTGCCCATTTTCCAAAAATCCTTCCTGTTGTCTTTGTATGGTTTCCAAGGCGTTCTTTGGGCCCCCTGTCCTTCTATTGTTGGGTCGTATTGATAAAAATCCTGACCATTGAATTCTGGTCCCCATGCACTACTGGTGCTTCCAGTGTTGTTTCCATCTTGCGAACTTCCGTAGGAGTAATACGGATTTCCGTCGTCATCAAAACTCTTTCCCGTTCCCTGTCCATATTTGTATTGCCAGTCCGGCCATCTTTGAATAACATCCAGGCTTAGGTTGGAGTTGTATGTAATGCCCAAGCCTTGTTTTTTTGTCCCCGATTTTGTGGTAATAATTAAAGCGCCATTTGCGGCCCTGCTTCCGTATAAAGCCGTTGCCCCCGGCCCTTTAAGGACGGTAACGCTTTCTATATCTTCAAGGTTTAAGTCGGAAATACCATTACCGTAATCTATGGGCGAATCATCTCCGGTATATGCAGAGGATGATCCCGAGGTTGTCATTTCACTACTTACGGGAACTCCGTCAACTACAATTAATGCATTGTTGCCATTAGGGTTAAGGGAATTATTGCCCCTTAATGTTATTTGTTGCGAATTAATAGGCCCGGATCCCGACGATACAATGTTGAGCCCGGCCACTTTCCCTTTTAATCCGGAAGACCAGTTGTTTGGCACCGTTTGCGAGAGGTTGTCGGATGAGACAGTGGCCTGTGAAAACCCAAGCTTTTTTTCTTCCCTTTTAATTCCCAGTGCAGTAACCACAACTTCGTTAAGTGTGTTTGTTTCGGCAGTCAGTGCAACCTGTACGGGGCTATTTGCTGTTGCAGCGACTTCCTGGGTTTTAAAACCTATAAAAGAAACCTCTAAAGTGGTTTGCCGTGCTGAAATTGACAGGCTGAAGTTTCCGTCAAAATCGGATGTAGTTCCATTGTTTGTGTTCTTTTCAATAATGGTAGCCCCGGGTAGTGGCATCCCTTCTTGATCGGTAACCTTTCCTGTTATTTGGTTGTTTTGCCCCCATGCTATTAAAGGTAACATGCACAATATGCATAACAGGGATCTAAGTTGTTTGTTTTTCATTACATTATCTTTTAAGTTTTTTTAAGTGAGTTAATTCGTTATATTTCGAAATAACAAATATTATACAGTCAGATTACGAATGTAATAAAAAATAACTAATAACAATGCTTTTATTTCAATATTTGCTATCTTTTTATTTTTTTTTATTCTTTTTAATGCTACATTTGTTTCTAAATTATGATATGTAATGAAAAACGAAACAAAAGAAAATATATACAACCGAAATAATTTACTAGAAAAAATAAGGGATAAAAATTGTGTTTGGGATGTTCTTGTTATTGGTGGAGGCGCTACGGGGTTGGGCGTTGCATTAGACGCTGCTTCAAGGGGGTATAAAACCCTGCTTTTGGAACAATCTGATTTTGCAAAAGGAACTTCAAGCAGAAGCACAAAATTAGTTCACGGAGGGGTACGTTATTTGGCCCAAGGGAACATAAAATTAGTATTGGAAGCCCTTTATGAAAGAGGGCTTATGATGAAGAACGCCCCTCACTTGGTAAATCCCCTTCCTTTTATTATTCCAAGTTACCGCTGGTGGGAAAAGTTTTTCTATGGTTTCGGACTTAAAATTTACGATTGGATGGCCGGCAAACTTAGGGTTGGTTCAACCCGTTTGTTAAATAAGGACACCGTGACAAAAGAAATGGGAAACCTTAAGTATAATAAACTGAATGGCGGAGTTGCTTATTATGATGGGCAATTTGACGATGCCAGGCTGGCAATTAACCTAGCGCAAACAAGTATAGAGAATGGTGGCGTTTTGTTAAACTACGTAAAAGTTTCCAAATTGTTGAAAGACCATGAGGGGAAAATCACAGGTGTAGAGGCTACGGATTGTGAAAGCGGAGAACTCTTTAAGGTGAATGCAAGAACAGTAATAAATGCAACGGGCGTATTTGTTGATGACATTTTAAAGCTGGACGACCCCCATGCAAATGCTCTTGTAAAAGTTAGCCAGGGAATTCATTTGGTGGTAGAACGCAGCTTTCTTAAAGGAGATAGTGCCCTTATGATTCCCGCTACCTCAGATGGCAGGGTTCTTTTTGCTGTTCCTTGGCACGACCATTTGTTGGTAGGCACGACCGATACCCCTTTGGACCGTCATCAATTGGAGCCAAAGGCATTAACGCAGGAAGTAGAGTTTATCTTGGACACACTCAAAGAATATTTAGATAAGGCGCCAACAAGAGAAGATGTTTTGAGTGTTTTTGCCGGATTGCGCCCCTTGGTTCTGCCGGAGGATAAAGAAAAAGGGACCAAAGAGATTTCAAGGGATCATAAGTTGAAAAAATCAAAATCGGGCTTGATTACCATTACCGGAGGAAAATGGACCACCTATAGAAGGATGGCAGAAGATACTGTAGATATGGCCATTAAAACGGCCACTATGGAGTACAGGCTTTGTGTGACCAAAAATTTGAAAATTCACGGGTTTCAAAAAGAAAAAAATACAGATACTATGCAGTTATATGGAAGCGATGCTGGACGGATACTTGAATTGGAAAACAAAATGCCCGAATTAAAAAAGAAATTGCATCCAGATTTTCCATATACCATGGCAAATGTAGTTTGGGCCGTAAGGTACGAAATGGCCCGTACCATCGACGATGTTCTGGCCAGAAGGTTGCGCATTCTTTTTTTAGATGCCAAAGCTGCTGTAGAAATGGCGCCCATGGTAGCCTCGATAATGGCCAAAGAGCTTGTAAAGGATAAAGAGTGGGAAAAAGCACAAACACTCCAGTTCTTGAAATTATCCAAAAATTATATGCTGAATCCATCCATAAATAATTCGGCTGAAAAAATCGATCAACCAGTTTCAAATTATTAAACCAAAAAAACAAAACTTATAAATTATGGCTAAATATATATTAGCATTCGATCAAGGTACCACCAGTTCCCGTGCATTAGTTTTTGATGAAAACGGTAAAGTGGTCAATATAGCACAGAAAGAATTTACACAGATTTTTCCTAAGCCGGGCTGGGTAGAGCACGATCCTAACGAAATCCTCTCCTCTCAAATAGGGGTCGCCGCAGAAGCTGTATCCATGGGAAAATTAAAATCGGATGACATTGCCGCTATTGGCATTACCAACCAAAGAGAAACAACCATTGTATGGGACAAAGAAACTGGAGAGCCTATCTATAATGCTATTGTTTGGCAAGACCGTAGAACTTCGGCCTATTGCGATGAATTGATAGATAAAGGCCTTGAACCCATGATTAGGGAAAAAACAGGTTTGGTTATCGATGCCTATTTTGTGGCCACGAAGGTAAAATGGATACTCGATAATGTTCCCGATGCAAGGACAAAGGCTTCTCAAGGGAAATTGGCCTTGGGCACAGTAGATTCTTGGTTGGTATGGAACTTGACCAACAGGGACAAGCATATAACCGATGTTACCAATGCTTCCAGAACACTGCTTTTTAATATAAATACATTGGAATGGGACCAAGAACTATTGGAATTGTTTGATATCCCGGCAACAATGCTGCCAGATGTATGCGATTCCAGTGGAGAACTGGCCAAGACCTCGGGGGCAATATTTGCTAAGAAAATACCAATTACAGGGATAGCCGGAGACCAACACGCAGCTTTATTTGGCCAGATGTGTACAGAGCCGGGAATGGTAAAAAACACTTATGGAACGGGTTGTTTTATGCTGATGAATATTGGCAATAAACCCATTATTTCTAAAAACAAGCTGATAACAACAATAGCTTGGAAACTTGGAGGTCAAATTAATTATGCCCTGGAAGGGAGTATCTTCATTGCCGGCGCAGTCGTGCAATGGTTAAGGGATGGTCTCGGGATTGTTAATTCGGCTTCAGATATTGAAGAATTGGCAACAAAAGTCGAAAATACCGATGGGGTATATTTTGTTCCGGCTTTTACGGGCTTGGGTGCCCCTCATTGGAATCAACATACCCGGGGAACCATAGTGGGAATTACCAGAGGAACAACTTCCAGCCATATTGCACGGGCATCCTTGGAGAGTATTGCATTTCAAACATACGATGTGCTCAAAGCCATGGAAGCCGATGCCAATGTTGAAATTAAAGATTTACGTGTAGATGGCGGGGCTACTGAAAATAACTTTTTAATGCAATTTCAATCCAACATATTAAATGCAAGGATTGAAAAGCCTGAAACTTCAGAAGTAACTGCCTTGGGAGTTGCTTATTTGGCTGGACTTGGAGCCGGAATATGGAAAAATACTGAAGAAATCCGTAATAAATGGAAAACCGAAACCGTATACGAGCCAGATACTAAAATTTCTACCCAAAAGGAGCTCGATAATTGGAAAAAGGCAGTAGAAACTGCCAACACCTGGTCTGATAATTAAATTTAAAAAAATAGATGATGTCACAATTTACAGCAGAATTTTTAGGAACCATGTTTTTAATCCTAATCGGAAATGGAGTTGTAGCCAATGTTTTGCTTAAAGATACAAAAGGAAACAATGGGGGCTGGATAGTAATAACAACAGCATGGGCCCTTGGTGTATTTACAGGGGTTGTTATTGCGGCGCCATATAGTGGGGCCCATTTAAATCCGGCTGTATCCATTGGGCTGGCCATTATTGGCAAGTTTTCATGGAATTTGGTACCCGTGTTTGTTATGGCCCAATTGGGAGGGGCAATGCTTGGTAGCTTTTTAGTGTGGGCAATGTATAACGACCATTATCGGAGAACAGATGATGCAGGACTTAAAATGGCCACCTTTTGTACATCCCCGGCAATAAGGAATAATTTTAAAAACATGTTAAGTGAAATTATCGGGACCTTTACTTTGATCTTTGTCATTTTTCATTTTACAGAACCAGTTATGAACAACGATTTGCAAACCCCCATTGGTATGGGTTCTTTGGGTGCCATACCCGTATCTTTTTTGGTATGGGCAATTGGTCTTGCGCTTGGCGGTACAACGGGCTATGCAATAAACCCGGCCAGGGATCTTGGCCCCAGGATATTATATGCGTTATTGCCCATAAAGGGAAAGACAAATATTTGGGGATATTCATGGATTCCCGTGCTAGGCCCCATAATAGGTGCTGCCATAGCCGCCATACTTTATATTGCTTTAACTGTATAACCAATAAATACCATCTTGTACCATGAAATTTCATAGCCCCATAACCAAAGCTTATAAAAAGCACTGCACGCTTTTAATTATTATACTGTATGCCGTATGTATATCTTGTATTGATAAAAAAACAGAGCGTTCAAAATCAATAGATCATGTTGTATCGTCGCATGTTACTTTGTTTAGCGATCTTAAACTTATAGGAGGACAAAAACCATCGACCATGATCATGGATTCTTTGATAAACCTGGTCGATAGGACTTATGAAAAAGATACCATTTACATGGGGATATACCTGTTTGAGCATCAAGGATTGATAAATGCCCTAATTAGGGCCGGGAAACGAAAAGTACAGTTAAACATATTGGTCGATTCCAGTAAAAGAAGCAATAATGGAAATACTGTAACCACACTTTCTGCCATGAAAGAGCACAGTGAAGTGGTAACCATAAAAAACAATAATGGGGCATCGGCAATTAATCATAACAAGTTTGTACTGTTCTCCGGAACTACTTTTTTAGGTGAAAGACAAAAAAATATAGTGTTTCAAACATCTCATAATTTTATTGAAAAAGGAACGCATAAAATACAAGATGCAAATATTATCTCCAACCGGAACCTATATGATGCGTATGTAGAGTATTGGTTTATGATGAAATCTCATAAAGACAGCACGATGAATAATTATGAGTTTATGGAATTTTATGATGAGCCCTCGCATATCCGGGCGCAATTTTATCCCAAAAGGCACAATGGTAAAGTTATGGAGCCCGACGGAATGGTAACCTTGTTAAAACAAATAAAAAATCCAGATAAAGCTTCAGTCCAAATAGGAATGTCCGACTGGTCTGACTCCCGAACAGAAATAGCCGATGAGCTCATACGGTTATGCGGGCAAGGGACAAAAGTAACGGTAATTACAAAAAATGGAAAAGGGCTCAAATTAATGGGTAAATTAGAAGAAATAAAGCAACAAGGCGGACGAATAAAAATATATAACCTTGTAAATAAGGACAAGCCCAGGATAAACATTCATATGAAAACAATGCTCATCAAGGAAATGGTTCAAGGAAAACCAATGACCAAAGTGGTTACGGGAACACAAAATTTCACCAATAATGCCATTTGGAACAACAACGAGACCACATTGATATTTAACGATACAATTACCTATAAGCATTACAGTTTATTTTTTAAAAAATTGATGGAACTGCCGGGGGTAGACGGTTGAATATTGTGATCTGGGTTTATGTTGGGCAGGATGCCCATGGAGTTGGTCAATATGGAAAGGCGGGTAATTGTTCACAGAAATTTAAAATAAGGTTCATATTTTCTTTGTTTTTTATTGTAAGTTTGAGAACAAAGCCATTCGGCAGATGCATGATAAATTTATTTTGCGGCTGCATATGGGATGGTGTTGTATTAAAGCCTCATTTTTTAATGCTGATATAAAAACTATATTTCCATAGTTTAAAAAATGATGAGGGGCCCATATGCACGGGTTGAACTTTTTATGGATATAAGAAATTTATTGACCGCTATTTTTTTAATGAATATATTGTACTGTTGGACCATAATTTACTATTAATAAGCATTCAAAAAAAAGACACAAGAGCCTTCAAGGTTTTGTTCAATTCTTTATATGAAGATTTGGTGAATTATGCCTTTAGGTATACCTACAACATTAGTGTAAGTGAAGACATTGTGCAGGAGGTTTTTATCTACCTTTGGGAAGAGTCGCATTTAATCTCCATAAAAAAATCTTTAAAATCTTATTTATTTATCACCGTACGCAATCGTTGTATTAACCATTTAAAAACTATTAAAATTACAGATACTGACCATTTAATAGATCTTAATTTAATTACCACACTCAATAGCGATATCTTCGAAACATACAACGATGAGGAAAAAGTACGTCTGTACGAAAAAGTTCACGAAATTATTGCGGTTCTCCCCGACAAAATGAAGCAGATTGTAATAATGAAATACATAAATGATTATAAGTACAAGGAAATTGCAGACGAACTGGATGTTTCCATAAATACGGTAAAAACCCAGCTTAAGCGTGCAAAAGACAGAATTTTGCATGCTTGTACGTTGTTTGCAATAATTTTTCACATTTTTTGTCACCCATAATAACTTTTTTAGTGTCGTATAAATACGGAGACATTATAAATTGTTATAAATGGAGTTTAAGCTCTTGATAAAAAAACTTAACGGAGAACTAACCGATGAAGAAAAAAACAGCTTCGACAGTTGGTATGAAGAATCTGAAAAACACCGGGAATATTTTGCAAAGGTAAAAGAGAATTACTACAAAGAACCTTTTAGTGTAAATACAGATAAGGCCTATTCAAACTTAAAGGGCAAATATAATTTAAAGAAGAAAAAAAATCAGCCCTATAAAAAAGTTGCCATTGCAGCAATTACAGTCGGTGTTGCTTTTATGTCCTATTTATTGTATAAGCCAGGTCTTAAAAAAGAGAAGCAGCCGGCGGTGGTAAGCACAACCCTAGAGATTCCTTATGGCTCGAGTAAGGCAATTTTAAGCAAAGACGACGGAACAAAAGTAGTTCTCAGCAAAGGCGTAAAATACGAAGACGACCAAATTATAAGCAACGGAAAGGAAATTGCATATAAACATGCCGATAATAAAAGCGGGGAGGTCAATTACAACACCTTGAAAGTTCCCAGGGGCGGAATTTTTAAAATAAAACTTTCAGACGGCACCTTGGTCTGGCTCAATTCAGAATCAGAAATCCGCTATCCGGTTTCATTTAACAAAAATCAATCCCGAAAAGTAGAATTACACTACGGAGAAGCCTATTTTGATGTATCTTCCAGTGAAAAAAACCACGGTACTTCTTTTGAAGTTTTGTCGCATAAGCAATCCATAGAAGTTGTGGGCACCCAATTTAACGTAAAGGCATATAAGGAAGATCCGGTAATAGCTACTACTTTGGTGGAAGGTAAGGTAACAATTGAGTCGCCTGTTTCCAGACAAAAATTAGTTCCTGGAAATCAATCCATATTCAACAAAAACAATACTGAAGTTTCTGTAAATACCGTGAACGTCCACGATTATATTTCATGGAAAGAAGGCTGGTTCAGCTTTACCGATAAACCCTTGAAAGAAATCATGAAGGTACTGTCGCGTTGGTACGATGTGGATGTAATTATCGAGAACACAAAGGCCGGCGAAATAAAGTTTAACGGCGTATTTAATAAGAAACAGGATTTAAAACAAATACTTTCAATAATTGAAAAAACTAACGAGATAAATTTTGAAATAACCAATAAAACCGTTGTTATGAAATAAAAAAGAGGATGGCATTTAGACCTGCAAAAATTTAAACTACCATCCTCGACTAATTTAATTAATTAAATATTAACTAACTAAATCTGATTTTTATGTATTCTAAAATTAATGAATTCCTCATAAAATATGGGGGACGCATTGTATTGGGCATTATGAAAACATTTATTTTCTTTTGTTGCTTTATCACATTCGCATTCAACCCCAAAGAGGGCTATTCGCAAAATGCAAAAATCGTAATTAATTCTGATTCTGAGCTTTCTATCGAAGAAATTTTTGGATTGATTAAACGGCAAACGGACTATACCTTTATTTACCGGTCCGATTTATTTGAAGATTTCCCAAAAGTTCAGCTTGAAAAAGGAATTATCAAAGCAGGAGACTTACTGGAGAAGAGCCTTGCCGGTGAAGGTTTCACCTATTCCTTTACCAAGGAAGGAACCATTCTTTTAGAAAAAAAGTCGGTAAAAACACTTAAAACCTTACAGCAAAGCGTGAGCGGAACCGTTTATGATAATGAAGGTTATCCGTTACCGGGTGCAACCGTTTCGGTAAAAAATAACGAAGGGATAGGCACCCAAACCGATTTTAACGGGGTTTACAGCCTAGAGATAAACGACCTTGAAAATACCGTTCTCGTTTTTAGATATTTGGGCTTTAGAACGTTGGAAGTGTCTTTGGATGGTAAAAGCACCTTGGACGTAACTCTGGAAGAAGATGCGCAAAGCCTGGACGAAATCGTGGTGGTTGGGTATGGCAAGCAAAAAAAGGTGTCCATGACAAGTGCGGTATCATCGATTTCCAGTGACGAACTGGTAGAGCGCCCTACAAAAAATCTTAGTGCTGGCCTACAGGGTCTGGCGCCGGGATTGACGGTTATAGATAGAGGCGGTTCGCCGGGCAGCTCAGACGTAAATATGTACATCCGTGGGGTTACAACCTTGGGCAACAACAATCCCTTGGTAATCATCGACGGTATTGAAATGAACATAAATGACGTAGACCCGAATAATGTGGAATCCATATCAGTGCTAAAAGATGCTGCATCTACAGCCATTTATGGTTCTAGGGGGGCCAATGGCGTTATCTTGATAACCACCAAGCGGGGTAAAAAAGGAAAATTTGCCGTAAACTATAACCAAACGCTGGATATGCAAAACCTTACGGTGGAGCCAGAGCATATGGAAACAGAGGCTTATTTGAGGCTACAAAACACGGCATATCAAAACCGTGGAAGCGACCCTTTGTATTCTGAAGAAGAAATACAAAAATACGTAGATGGAAGCGACCGCTTGAGGTACCCGCTCCCGAACGAATTTTTTGATGCCGTAATACAAGACGATGCACCTATGCAAAGGCATGCCTTGTCTATTGCTGGAGGAACCGAAATACTGCGTACCAATGTCATGTTGAATTACTTCGATCAAGACGGGATTTATCCAAATCAAAATCTCAAACGATATAGGGTCCGTGTAAACAACGATATCAATCTTTCCGAAAAACTTTTGGTCAGCGCAGATGTAAGCTTGGCCAAGAAAGACCGCCATACATTTAGGGATCAAGATAATGTTTACCATAGAATGTTGCACAGTTCTCAATTTACGGTTCCGCGATTCCCCGATGGAACATATGGATTGAGCAAACAAAGACACAACCCATTGGCTTGGACAGATACCAATATTGTTGGCGCCACAGATGCCACTACCTATAATGGCCTTGTTAATTTAAAGGCTACTTGGGATATTGTGCCCGGTTTGTCGTTCAGTTCTCAATATGCCGTTGATCTTAGCGATTATTCATCGGTTACAAACATACCTACGTATGAAATTAGGGATTATTTCAATCCGGATGTTGTGCTTAAAAACAACGAGGTAAATCAACTAACGGAATACAGGAGCCAATCTCTTCAAAAAACATGGAACAATACGCTTACATACAATCTCGTCCTTGGAAAACACGATATGAGCGCATTGGCGGGATATTCAGAAATAAGTTATGATTATAAGGAACTCGAAAGCAATGGGCGGAACTTTTATAACGACGACCTTCGCGATCTAAGTCTTAGCGACCCGCTAAACCGTGAAATTAATAGTTTGTATACAGATTGGGGGTTGCGCTCGCTGTTCGGAAGGTTGAATTATTCTTTTGATGAAAAATATATTTTAGAATTCAATATGCGCTACGATGGATCTTCCAGGTTCCCCGAAAACAACAGGTATACTTTTTTCCCTTCAGTGGCCGGGGCTTGGCGAATTTCAAAGGAGCCATTCTGGAATTCGGTTAAAAGCGTAATAAACGAATTTAAAATCAGGGCTTCGTGGGGAGAAACCGGGAATCAAAACGTAGGTCTTTATACGTATTACGATAACCTTAACTTGGCAAATTATTATGTCTTTAACGGTGTTCCCGTTACGGGCGTCCGTCAAACAGATTTTGCAAGCCAAGACCTTACTTGGGAGACCACCACCCAAACCGATATTGGTTTCGACATGAGTTTCTTTCAAAATAAAATCAATATTGCCCTGGACTGGTTTAAAAAGGAAACCGAAGGTATTTTACTGGAACTGCCCATTCCCGGGATTGTTGGTTTAAATCCATCGGCAACCAATGCAGGTTCTGTTGAAAACAAAGGTTGGGAGCTTCAGGTAAACTACCAGAATGCCGTTGGAGATTTTCGGTACAGTATAACCGGGAACATTTCAGATGTAAAAAATAAAATTACAGACTTGGCAGGAACAGGACCTTATTATGCTAACGAGCAGGATATGTTTATCCGCAAGGAAGGAGAATCTATAGATGCCCTGTTTGGGTATGTTACAGATGGCCTTTTAACTCAGGAAGATATCGATAACGATTACCCCACATATGCATCGGATGCAACGGCGGGAGATATTAAATATTTGGACATAAGCGGGCCGGATGGCGTCCCCGATGGAATGATAACTGCCGATGACAGAAAGGTTATTGGATCTTCCATCCCTCGTTTAACATATAGTTCGGTTATAAACCTGGGCTGGAAAAATTTTGATTTCAACCTTCAATTACAAGGAGTTGGAAATAAAGATATAATGCTTTATGGGGCTTTGGTGGAAGCAGGTTCCTGGGAAGGTTTTACAATCGACATTGCAGAGGACTACTGGACACCGGACAATCTTGATGCAAGATTCCCGAGGCCTCAAAAACAAAACAATAAAAACAGTCGCCCTTCAGATTGGTGGATGGTAAATGGGGCATATTTAAGGGTAAAAAACCTTCAGTTTGGGTATAGCCTTCCTACGGATGTAATTAAAAAGTTTGGCGTGAGCAGGTTGCGCCTTTTTGTAGGGGGAACCAACCTTTGGACGATTTCCGACCTGAACGAATGGGGACTTGATGCCGAAGCAGCCACCGGAAGGGGTGTTTTTTACCCAGCTACTAAAACATATACACTAGGATTAAACGTAGGATTTTAAAAATTAGAATCATGAAAATATTCAATATAAAATTACTTATTCCGTTGGTATCCGTACTTGTACTGGTTTCCTGCGAAAAAGATCTTTTAAATACAGAGCCTTCAAACGAATTGAGCAATGCCAATTTCTGGAAGACCCAAAAAGATGCCCTTAATGCCGTAAATGCCATGTATGCTTTTCTACCAGATTATAACGAAGTTGAATGGGACAGGATGACGGATATAGCAACTACCAATAGCCCAGCCCAGCAAACGGTTACCATTGAACGTGGGGAACACGATGCTAGCTTGAGCAGATTTAAATCTAATTGGGATGGTGGATATCAAGCTATAAGGGCCGCCAATTATTTTTTAGAAAACATTGATAAGGTTCGCGAGGAAGACCCTTCGGTAAGTCAAGATATTATCAATAGATACAAAGCAGAAGTACGCTTTGTCAGGGCATTTTTCTATGTTCGTCTAACCATGCTTTTTGGCGATGTGCCCTTGATTACCAGAACCCTTAACATTGAAGAATCAAAAGAAATAACAAGAGACCCCCAACAACAAATATGGGATTTTGTAGCTACAGAATTTGATGAAATAAAAAATGAACTGCCAAAAGCATACAGTGGAAACGACATTGGCCGAATTACAAAAGGGGCCGCCTTATCCATGAAGGCAAGGGCAATGTTGTATGCAGGACGCTGGAACGAAGCTTCGGTAGCCGCAAAAGAAGTTATGGATTTGGGAGAGTATGAGCTTTATCCTAATTTTAAAGATTTATTTAGTTATGAAGCAGAAAATAGCAACGAAATAATTCTGGATAGGCAAAGGGCAAAAGATGTGGCCGCCCATAATTTTTTTGCCAGCCATGCACCGGTTAGTTTAAATGGGAGCGTAGGCATTTGTCCCACTCAAACCCTTGCAAATGCATACGAGACCGTAAATGGTTTGCCAATAGGTGAAGACAATTCTTACAATCCTTTAAACCCGTATGCAAACCGGGATCCTCGAATGGGATATACCATGTTTATTCCTACTTTTTCTGATGATGTACCCGGCGATGTACTTTTTAATGGACAGGTATATGACCCGCGCCCGGATTCTGGCACGGGCGATGAAATTGAAGTGGATTTTTACCGTACAAAAACAGGATATAGCATAAAAAAATATATTAACGAAGAAGAATTGAACGACAGAAGCAATGGAGGCGTTAACTTTATATTGATACGTTATGCCGACGTATTGTTAATGTATGCGGAGGCCAAAATAGAAATGGGCTCCATAGACCAAAGTGTTTACGATGCAATAAATGAAATAAGGGGCCGAAACGATGTTAATATGCCCGCAATAGCACAAGGGTTGTCGCAAACAGAATTACGTAAGGTAGTCCGTCATGAACGAATGGTAGAATTGGCTTTGGAAGGGCTTCGGTTTTTCGATCTGCGCAGGTGGAAAACTGCCGAAAACCTTATGAAAGGAGTTATTCCCGGGATGAATTATATCCCGATAGGGAAGCCTACGGAAGCTTCAGCTATCGAAGAATTAACATATGGGGGTACAACGCGTGCATTCAACCCAAACAGGGATTACCTTTTTCCCATCCCTCAAGAAGAACGGATCCTTGTTCCTTCATTGGAGCAAAACCCAAATTATTAATATTTTAGCAATTGCCCGTAATCATTCAAAATAAAATATTTAATGTCCGCCCATTTTGAAAAGGCATGCTATTACGGATGATTACGGGCATTCAAAATACACTTTAGATTAAAACTTAAGACCTGATGAAATATCTATTTTTTACAGTACTGACATGCCTCTTTATTGGTTGCAAGGAAAAAAAGCAAGTTTCAGAGAATTTTAGCAAGCCAGACCCCAAACCAAATATTATCTTCATTTTGACCGACGATTTGGGGTATGGCGATATTGGGGTGCTTTTCCAAAATCAAAGAAAGAAAGAAGGAAAGCCTCATTTTAAAACCCCGTTTATTGATGAAATGGCAAATAGCGGTATAACCCTTGCAAGGCATTATGTGCCGGCTCCCGTATGTGCACCTTCGAGGGCTTCCTTGTTGTATGGGGTCCACCAAGGACATTCAAACATTAGAAACAACCAATTTGACAAAGCCCTTTCTGACGTTCCAAATATGGCGTCCATGCTCAAGGAAGCAGGCTATGCAACAGCTTTGGTTGGGAAATGGGGGCTACAGGGGTTAACAGGGAACAGCCCAGATACATGGAAAGCATTCCCGACCAAAAGAGGGTTTGATTATTTTTTCGGTTATGTAAGGCATGTAGATGGGCACAATCATTATCCTGCGCACAAAGCACATGACCGGCCTAAAGTAGAATTGTACGAAAATAATGATGAAATTTCGGGAAAATTGGAAGGATGTTATACAACGGACTTGTTCACGGCCGCGGCCAAACATTGGATTTATAATCAGGCAAAAAGTAAAAGCAGACCTTTTTTCTTGGAACTGGCGTTCGATACGCCCCATGCCGGGCTTCAAATTGCACCATCTCCATACCCTGAAGGTGGCGGGGTTAATGGCGGAATTCAATGGAAAGGGACTCCGGGAAGATTTATCAATACGGCAGATACTACCATAGACGACTATTACCATCCCGATTATGCCAAGAAAGATTGGCCAGACCCCCAAAAAAGATTCGCTAGCATGGTGAGGCGCATAGACAATGCCATTGGCGATATCAGGCAACTTTTAAAAGACCTTTCGATAGACAGGGAAACATTGATAGTGTTTACGTCCGATAACGGGCCTCATAACGAATCGTATGGCTATGGAAAATACGATCCTACCTTTTTTGATAGCTTTGCTAATCTTGATGGCATTAAGCGAGATACATGGGAAGGAGGTATCCGTGTGCCCACGTTTGTAAGCTGGCCCGGCCATATCCCGGATGGCATTAAAAACAATCAGCCGAGTGCTTTTTACGATTGGATGCCAACATTTGCTGAAATAGCAGGCATTGCACCCCCTGCCAGGACAGATGGAGTATCGTTATGGCCAATATTGAATGGCGAAAAGGAAACTAACGATGGAATGGTTTATATTGAATATAGCCAAAACGGGAAGACCCCGGAATATTCCGAATTTGAAAAACGGCACCAGGGAGCAAAAAGAGGAGAAATGCAGGTTGTTTATTTGGAAGGCTATAAAGGCATCCGGCAAAACATACAATCTCAAGATGATGATTTTCAGATATACAATATTCAAGAAGATGCTGAAGAAACCAAAGATTTAGCTTCTTCAAGCCCTTATTTTGAAGCACTTCAAACCCGGATGAAGAGCAAAGTGCTACAAAGCCGCCGACCGGATCATGAGGCAAAACGGCCTTATGACGGAATAATTGTTCCCTCGGTTAAATTAAAAAACATAAAAAAAGGCATACAATATACTTCCTACAAAAAAACAACCTCATGGATTCCGGATGTTAGGGTAATAAAGAACCAGCAACTGGCAAATGGAGTGCAAAAGGCATTAAATATAACCAACATTGTTAAAGGAGACTCCATGGTCGTTAGCTACAAAGGATATCTACATGCCCCAACTTCTGGTGAATATACCTTTAGCCTGCAAGCAGATTCAAATAGTATTTTAAGAATCCACAATGCAAAAGTAATCGATATGGAAGATAGGGAAGCGCCTTTAGAAGCCAAGATAATGTTGGAGAAGGGATATCATCCCCTTAATTTAATTTATGCACACAATAAAGGAGAACCCAGCTTATCTCTTAAATCAAAAGGACCAAACGATATTGTTTTTAAAGAAATGGATTTTAGTTATTGATGGAAGTTTGTAAGATTATAGAGTGGAAAATACAGCTATAAGTTATGAACTGAGTAATTTGTATAGTAAGGATTGAGTTTTTGAAACTTATATCTTGGCCATATATTTAAAATTGAATGGATATATTTATAATTACCCCCCAACCATCAATATGTTTTAATCTCCATAATCCGTTTATCAAAATTATCCTTGTGTAGGGATTTACTTTTTATTCTGGTTTTATAGGTATAGATGGTTGTAATGGAAAGTTCCAAAAAATTGGCAATTTGGTTATTGTCCTGTATTCCCAAGCGGTATAATGCAAAAATCCTTAATTCGGGGCTTAAAAGCTCGTTGGTTTTCATATTGTATTGATGCTCAATGGGAAATAGGCTGTTAAATTCTTCAATAAAAGTTGGGAATAATTTCAAAAAGATTTCATCGAATTGACGAAACAGGTTTTCGCGCTCCTTTTTTACACTGTACCTGTTTAGTGCCGGGAGGACATCATCAAACTTCTTCGAAATAATTTTTTGGCGGGTAGTTTTTTGTAAGGTATCCAGTTTATTAATAAAATCGGATGTTGCCTGAATGAAATAGGTAATATATTCTTGCTTTATAGTATCGGCTTCGCGTAAATGCACGTTTAATTCCTGCAATTGTTTGTAGGAGGCCGTTAATTCTTTTCTGGATTTGCTTTTGGACTTAAGCTGTTTAAAAATTATAATTAAAAAAACAATGACAATGATTGCCAAAACGGCCAGTAAGGTAACCATGATTTCAAGGAAGCGGTTTTGCTTCGAGATGTTGTACATCTGGGCTTCCTCGATAATAGGAAGAATACTGGATATTTGAATTTTTCGGTGCCTGGCATTGTAAAAAGTGGCATCGTCCATTGCCAAATGGATATAGGTATTTGCCTTTTTAACATTTCCGGCTTTGTATAGTTCATTGGCAAGATTCCTTAAAGCCACGGTTTCCTTGGTAGCACTTTGAATATCAGAGATGGCAGCCAGGGCCAAGTATTCAATGGCTTTCTCCTTAAACCCGCGCTCCGAGAAAATATAGCCAAGGCTCGAAGTGGCAATCCCATAAAATTCGGGAGAAAGGTCGTAGTTATTGATCCAATATTGAAAGGCAAATTCGGCTCCTTTAAAATCCTGTTGTTTCATGCGCCTCAAACTTTCGGCAGCCCAATAATCGTTATCGTTTTCATCCACCAGCTCCAGAGCTTTGGACAAGCATTCGTTGCCCTGTTGTATGTAATGGATATTAAACCTGCTATCGTTATTATAATCGGCCAGATCGTAATAAGTTCTTGCTTTTACCGAGTAATACTGGAATTTGTTCTCTTTATTCAAGGTTTTTACGTCAATACTGTTTAGTGTATCTATAGCCTCTTTGAAAAGTCCGGAAGATAACAGCACAAAACCTTCCTGTACCTTTATTTCGTTTTGAAGTTCGGGGGTTTTAAGGGCAATGGCCTTTGTTTTTGCTTTTTCGAGGTAATAATATGCAGAGTCGTATTTAAAAGATTTGTATTCTTTAAAGAGCGATAAATAAGTGTGGTATAGTTGAACGCTATTGCCATTTACCACATATTTTTGAACATCTTTTTTAAGCGCCTGTATGGCATCGTATTTTTTTTGAATATAAATTTCTTTTCGGGCAATTTCACGATCAAGCCGATTCAGGGTATTCTGTGGGTCCTGTGAAAAGGATAAAGTATAAATAAGGATAAAAAAAATAGTTGCAGTATAGCGCATGCTGTAGTTGGGTTATATAGGATAAAAATCAATTTAAGAATAATAAAATATAAAGCTTAAATTAATCAAAAAACAGTAAGTTTTTTAATTAAAATGAGTTATTGCCTCAAATGGTCCTATTATTTATTATATCGATAAATATTGGATGCAATATATGTGTTTTTGAAAAAAATACCTCTAAAAAAATACTGTTTTAGCAATGTGTATTGTTTAAAACACCTATAAATTTTTAAATATTATCTAGATTTTTTAGCGGTATAAAAAATATTAATCAATTAAAAATCAATAAATTAAGTTATTTGTTGGCTCGATATTATCTTGATTTTAACTATATCGTTTTCTTTCCCTTCAATTTGCCCATAGTTTTGATTGATTCCAAAATGGAATTGCAACTAACATAAATTAATCAAACAACTAAACGTATGAAAAGTCTACGCCTAAAAATCCTGTTATTGGGGTTATCTCTGGTATGTTTCTGGGGATGCAACAAAACCGACGACGGGAGCTACACAACACCCATTACACTTTATGAAAAAGTAGGCGGTAGTTGGAGCCTAAAAAGCTTGAAAATGGTAGATGAATTTGCAAAGGCAAACGAGATCAAGCCAGACGAGCAGAATTTGGAAAGCTTTTTTAATTATCAGGATTTTAAATTATTGCTGAATGTAGATCAAACAATGAACCCCACTTCTTATAAAGTAGAAGGAAATGTGCCACCATTGTTTGAGCCCTCGGGTTATTGGGAATTAAGCTCACCTTTTCAGCCCACTACTGCCAATGCGGTGCGCATTAAACTTTACAGCGATGCTTCAAAATCAAAACTTACTGAAGAATTGCGGCTAACCTCCATTCCGGGATCTACAAGTGATATGCAGGTGCAATTGGTAAGAAGCTCCGAAGGTACTGCTTACCTCTCTTATATTTTTAATCTAACGGCAACTAACTAACGATATTATGAAAAAACTACTATACGCACTCTTTTTGCTATGTTTTTTAGCACCCATAACGAGCAGGTCGCAAGAGGAAGCCGGGGACGTTTCCAAAATTTGGTCTTACCCCGTAATTTATAATTATGACGAAGAAGTTACTTGGTATTTTGATATGGCCGGAACGACCTTTACCGAGGATGAAGATTTGTATATATGGATTTGGTCACCTTCTGAACCCGATGCCGGGAACTGGGAAAATTCATCAGATTTTGCAAAACTTTCTTATGAAGGAAACTTTATATGGAGCTTTACCTTGACGCCAACAACGTATTTTTCTGTTTCTGCTGAAGATATTGCCGCAAGTGCAGGGTTTTGGCTCCGCCTGAAAAATAAGGACGGAAGCAAGCAATCGGGCGTTGCTCAGGTTAGCTATATGCCTTTCAATGATTTTGAAACTGCCAATGAGCTAATACGTTCCTATCCAACCAAGCCGAGTTTGGACGAAGGCTTGAGCATTCTTTTTAATGCCAATTTAGCCGAAGGCTTCGATGGGGTAGAGAGTGTGCATTTTCATAGCGGACTTAACGATTGGGAAGTATTGCAGGAATATCAGGCATGGCTCCCGGAAATTAGTGCAAAGACCCAATTAAAAGACTTAGGGGGCGGAATCTATAAAATGGACCTTATTCCATCAGAATACTACGGAACGGAAGACGGCTATGTAATGACCAACTTGAATTTTTTAATGGTTGCCAAAGATTGGGCGGCGACCATTCCGGATCAGGTACTTAACGCTGCCGAATACATCCCGCCGCCACCGCCGGAATTTAAGTTTTTCCCCCTTCAGATAAGTCAAAAAGATTTCCTGGGAATGATTAGGACAAACAACGAACGGGGTGTTACAACTTTAAAATATACCATAACGGCCGGTTCTAAAATAATTGAAGGGGAATTTACCGGAGGAACCAGCGAAATTAAGGGTTTTGTGGACTTGGTTACAGAATTGCATGGAATGCCCGGGTTGAGTCAAATTCACGTGTTGGTGAGCGATAACAATGATAGGGTAATTACAGATACAACCATGCCGCTTAAAAAATAGTGCTGGTATATAGCACATTTACAACCAAAAAAATAAAAAATGAATACAAAAAATACAAATTATAAGTTGCCAAAACTTGCATCTTTTAAGGCTTTGGTACTAATTGGGTTATTGCTGATTTCTATTGTTTCGGCCAGGGCCCAGGATAAAAAAACAATATCGGGAACCATTTTCGATAGCGATGGGCAACCACTAGCAGGAGCCACGGTAATGGAAAAGGGGACTTCCAATGGAACTACTGCCGATTTTGATGGAAATTACTCCATAGAAACAACTAACGGAAGCACTTTGGAAATATCGTTTGTTGGGTTTGTTACAAAGCCAATTGTAATTAACAATACAACAGCTTCGCCCCTGAACGTAACCTTGGAAGCCGATATGGTGAGCCTTGATGCCGTAGAATTGGTGGCCGTAGGTTATGGGACCATGCGTAAATCGGATTTAACCGGGGCCATATCAACAGTAAATTCCGAAGAGCTTGTAAAAGGAACATTATCTTCAACAGAACAAGCTTTACAGGGTAAAGTAGCCGGGTTAACGGTTGTTCAAGGTACGGGCGATCCAAGTAGCGGGGCCACTATGCGCTTGCGGGGCGGTACTTCTTTAACGGCCAGCAATAATCCTTTAATTGTAATCGATGGGATTCCCGGCGTGGACATCAATCAGGTGCAACCAAATGATATAGCTTCAGTAGATGTGTTGAAAGATGCTTCGGCCACAGCTATTTACGGTTCCCGTGGGGCCAATGGGGTTATCATCATCACCACAAAAAGCAAGGCAGCAGGGTTTTCCGTGTCCTATTCGGGAATTTCAGGAATTAGTTTTGCTTCCAATCATCTGGATATGTTGTCGGCCAATCAATGGCGGTCTTATGTAAGGGGAAATGAAACCGTTGGTGCTATCGATTACGGGGCAGATACCGATTGGCAGAAGGAGCTGGAACGGGCTGCATACCGCAGATCGCATACCTTGAGTATGTCTGCCGGCGGCGAAAATAGCGGAATGAGAAGTTCCATTACTTATTTTGATAATGAAGGGATTGTCAAGACCACGGGCCTGCAACGGTTAAGCGGAAATATTAATGTGCACCAATTTGCCTTGGATAAGAAAATCCGTTTCGATGTGGGACTTTTTGCTACCATCGATAAATGGCATCCATTGGATTACCGCATTTTTGAACGTGCTTTTAATTTGAATCCTACAATTCCTGTATATGATGAAAATGGGAACTTTACCGAAGTGGGAGGGACCCTTTATGAAAACCCAGTAGAGATCCTGACACATAGAACCACCGATGATAAAAGAAACAGGTTGTTGGGCTATTTTAAAACGGAATTCAATTTTACGCCAGCATTAAAAGGGGTGGTAAATCTTTCGTTGGAAAACAATGCCCATACCGGAAATACCTATAAACCATCTACAGCTGTTTTAGAAGGGCGTACCGAAGGCGGTTATGCCCAGAAAGTATACGACGAATATACCAATATGCAATTGGAAGCTTACTTGAGCTATACCAAAGAATTTGGAAAGCATATGCTTAATGCCATGGGCGGATATTCTTACCTTGAAAATACATATGAGGGGTTTGGGGCTCAAAGAAGTGGCTTTGAAACCGATCTGTTTGAGTACAATAATTTAGGTGCCGGACAGGATTATCGTTTAGGAGATGTATATTCCTACAAAGGAAAGTCTAATTTGGTTTCTTTCTATGCAAGGGCAAATTATTCTTACGACAGTAGGTATATGGTTACGGCCACCGTTAGGGAAGATGGTTCTAGCCGGTTTGGCGATAATAATAAATGGGGATTCTTTCCGTCGGCATCTATGGCATGGAACATTGCCAACGAAGAATTTATGGACGGAACCAATAATTGGTTGAATCAATTGAAACTCCGTGGCGGATATGGAGTAACAGGAAACCAGGATGGAATAGGAGAATATAAATCGTTGTCCATATTGGGCGTGGGGCAGGATAGTTATTACGATCCCGCTACGGATAGCTGGAAGCTGGCATATTCTCCAACACAAAACCCAAATCCGGACCTTAAATGGGAGTCTACCGAGCAATTTAACGTGGGATTGGATTTTGGCTTGTTTGGCAGGATTACAGGTTCCCTGGAATGGTACAGCAAGACAACCAAAGATTTGCTTTATACATACCAGGTTCCCCAACCTCCTTATTTGGTGGGCACCATGCTTGCCAATGTGGGCGAATTGTCTAATAAGGGTATAGAACTCACCCTGAACGCCAACATTATAAACAACGATAAATTTAAATGGGATGCCAATCTTAATTTGTCCAGCAATGAACAAAAAATAGAAAAGCTATCCAATCAGGTTTATGAGACCGACGTAATTTACAGCGGTTCGTTACACGGTTTATCAGGAATGTCCAATCAGTTTTCCCAGATTATCAAAGAAGGATATCCCGTAGGAACTTTTTGGGGTTACGAAAGTAGCGGACTTGATGAAAACGGGGCATTTATCTTAAGCGAAGAAAAAACAGATATCGGCGATATTCAACCTTCCTTAAATGTGGGTATCGGTATGAATTTTACCTATGATAATTTTGATTTCAGCTTCTCGGGTTATGGAATGTTCGGCCAAGATGTGCTAAATGCCACCAATATGATGCTGTACGATCCAAACCGATTGCCAGCATATAATGTGCCTGATGATTTTTTAGATAGCGGAATTACCTCCGATCCAACATATTCAAGTTATTGGGTTGAAGATGCTTCATTTTTTAGGTTACAAAACGTTACGTTCGGTTATACAGTTCCTATGGACAAAGTATTTTCAAAATTACGCTTATACCTAATGGGCGAAAACCTTGCTGTTTTTACTGGGTATAATGGCGTGGATCCCGAGGTAGACATGACCGGGCTTGCAGATCCGGGGCTGGACCGCTTCAACAATTACCCAAGACCAACTACCGTTTCGTTCGGACTTAATATCACATTAAAAAATTAAAGGAACAGTTAGATTATTAAACCTATTAAAATGAAAAAAAATATTATAACCATACTCGTTACAACTTTATTGGTAACTGCTTCCTGTACAAATATGGAAGAAGAACTATACGATAAGGTCCAAGACGACGATTTCGGAACGACTCCCAAAGAAGTGGAAGCTTTGGTTGGGGGTGCGTATTCTTCGTTGCGAGGATTTAGCGATGAAATTTCAAATTCCTTTCCAACCTGCGAATATGTTTTCTTTTTAAATGAAGTAGCCTCTGATGAGGCCACCATCCCGACAAGGGGCCAAGATTGGTACGATGGGGGCCGCTACCAGCAAACACAGCGCCATACATGGGATGCCGAAAACGGAATGATTTTATCGGCTTGGCGGTACTGCTACACAGGCATATCTAAAGTAAACTCCATTATTTACCAAATAGATCAATCGGGGTTAAGTGAGGACGATAAAAAACCTATTTATGCCGAGTTAAAGGCCATAAGGGCATATTATTATTACAGGCTTTTGGACATGTTTGGGAATGTTCCCATTATTACAGACTTTAAGGACCAGGAACTTCCTGCCAATTCCACACGTAAAGAAGTGTACGATTTTGTGGAAAGCGAATTGTTAAATGCCCTCCCTTACCTGCGTTCTGAAATTGTATATTCAAAATTCACAAAGAATGTAGCCTATACCTTGCTTGCCCGGTTGTACCTTAATTCTGAAGCTTTTGTGGGAATTGCACGTTGGCAAGATTGTATTGCCATGTGCCAACAAGTTTCCGGATATTCCATCAACCCAGATTTCTTTGCCAATTTTGCTACGGAAAATCAAGGTTCCAACGAGCTTATTTTTGCCATTCCATACGATTCTGATGCGGGGACTGTTGGAAATTACCTATCGTCCATGACCTATCATTATTTGCACCAGTTTACGGTTTCTGTAACCGGGGATTATCCTTGGTGTGGAAACGGGATTTGTGCACAACCTGGCGCGTATTCTAAGTTTTTGGATACCGATAAACGTAAGGCCAGCATGCTTGAAGGCGAACAAATAAACTTGGCCACCGGCTCGGTATTGATTATGGATAGCGGCGAGCCCCTTATCTATACCGAAGCGATTGAAGATTTTACCAATGCGAAACAAAATGAAGGAGTACGCTTGAGTAAATACGAGGTAAAGGAAGGTGAAAAATGGGAAAGAGACCACGATTGGGTGGTTATGCGCTATGCCGAGGTTTTGATGATGCAGGCAGAATGTTATGTACGCATGGGATCACCAGAATTGGCACGGCCGTTTTTAGACCAAATAGCACAAAGGGCAGGTACTGAAACCCCGGATGTAATAGATCTTGATTATATAAACGACGAATTGTTGAGGGAATTTGCCTTTGAGGGCCGCAGAAGGACAGACAACATACGTTTTGGAACTTTTTTCGAACCGTGGTGGGAGAAGGAAAGCACTCCAAAATATCGTGGGATTTTCCCCATACCGCAATCAGAGCTGGATAAAAACAAAAACCTAAAACAAAATCCGGAATATTAAAATACAGTAGAAGCAAAGGGGCTTAGATTACATATTTATAAACCCAATAGTTAGCTTTTTTGAACACGGCAAGCCCCTTTGTTATACTGGTTTTGGATACTAGATTATTAATTGAAATGAAGAATAATGTACACATACACAAAACTGTTTTTAGGGCTGTTTTACCTCTTTTTTTGCTGTTCTTGTGATGGGGATTCAGGAGAAGAAACGGTTTCTCCAGAAAAAGAGTTTAAAGTAGAAGAATTAGCCGCTAAACCTGTAGATAAATCCAATTCGGCCAAGCTTTTAATGCATTACATGAGCTGGTTTGAAACCAAGGAAAGTAGTGGCAATGGGCAATGGGGCTACCATTGGACCATGAACCATAGCAATCCTGATATTGTAGGAAAAAATGGAAAAAGAGAAATAGCTTCTCATTATTATCCGCTTATCGGGCCTTATCATTCGGGAGATAAAGATGTAATAGAATACCATTTGCTTTTGATGAAATATGCAGGCGTAGATGGAATTTTAATTGATTGGTATGGAACGTACAATTTAAACGACTATGCCATCATCCATGAAAATGCAGGGCAACTTATAGCCATGCTCGATAAAGTTGGACTGGAATATGCTTTTGTTTACGAAGACCGCTTTCTCAATAATATTGTAGAAGCCCAATTGGCCTCAACACCTGTAGAGGCCGCCAAAAAAGATATGGTTTATCTAAAAAATAATCATTTTGGCAATTCAAATTATATCCAACTGGACCAAAAGCCGTTGTTAATGGTCTTTGGCCCCATTACTTTAAAATCACCCGATCAATGGATTTCTGTTTTTGATGAAAGTCAAACCGAACCCTCTTTTTTAACACTTTGGAACCAAATAAACGAGGCCGGAGAAGTTGTCGTGGGAGAATATGCATGGGTTTATAAAGGGCAATCCTATTTAGAAGACTTTTACCAAACACGGATTAAGGAACTGGATTTTTCCATAGGAAGTGCCTATCCCGGATTTGAAGATTTTTATGCCGAGGCCGGAGTAAATGCCGGTATCGATTGGGAAATATCCCCTTTAAACGGGCAAACCTTCAAAGAAACCTTGACCCTCTTTAAAAACTCTTCGTTAGATTGGTTGCAACTTATTACATGGAACGATTTTGGAGAAGGAACTGCCATAGAACCAACAGACGAACTAGGTTTTAAGTACGTTGAAGCACTTCAAGATTTTGCAGAAGTTTCACAAAACAAGGACGTTTTTGACGTAATATATCAATTATATCAGCTAAGAAAACTTCATAAAGACAACAGCTCCATTCAATTGCAACTGGACCAAGCTTTCTACCATTTCGCAGCGCTTCAGCCGCAAGAGGCAAAAACAATAATAAATAGCATAAAAAACAAACCCTGAAAACATATACAATGAATATGCGAATGTTTCAAAGGAATATACTGTTCCTCACATTAATAGGCTTATGCCTTTCCTGTACAAAACCAGTAAACGAAATATTGGTTTCCTCGCCCAACGGAAATCATCAATTACTATTTAAACTGTCAACCAAAGGAGAGCCACTTTATCAAATCAACAGTAATGGAAAAAAAGTGATCACGCCTTCAGAACTCGGAGTCGCTTTTGTAGGTCAAGATAGTTTAAACAGCGGCTTTGAATTACTTGGAGTTGAAAAAAATAGCGTCGATACTACTTGGAGCCAACCATGGGGCGAGTTTGAATTTATTAGGGATCATCATAACGAATTGATTGTACATTTAAAAGAGACCGATAAAAAACACCGTTTGTTGAACATTGTTTTTAGGGCATTCAATGACGGAATTGGTTTTCGTTATGAATTTCCGGAACAACCGGAATTAAAAGAAGTACAAATTTTAGATGAGTTCACGGAATTTAATTTTCCCGAAGACCAAAAAATATGGTGGATCCCCGTACATGGTGAGAATAGTTACTATGAAAGTTTCTACCGAAAAACCCCGATGAGTGAAACAGACACCATTAATACCCCGGCTACCATAGAAACCAACGATAGTCTATTTGTGGCCATACATGAAGCAAATTTAACCGACTTTGCATCCATGACCCTAAAAAATACCGGGGGGAGCCATTTTAAAAGCGAACTGGTCCCTTGGTCGAATGGTGTAAAAGTATATGCCAGCACGCCATTTGTAAGTCCTTGGAGAACACTTGTTATAGGCAAAAAACCAGGCGATCTGGTAACATCGACTTTAATGCTTAATTTAAACGAACCTTCAAAAATAGACGATTTATCGTGGATCAGGCCTTCCAAATACATTGGAATATGGTGGGGAATGCACTTGGAAAAATTTACTTGGGGGCAAGGAGAAAAGCACGGGGCCACAACAGAAAATACCAAAAACTATATTGACTTTGCTGCCGAGAACGGCTTTGATGGCGTCTTGGTTGAAGGTTGGAACCAAGGTTGGGATGGCGACTGGACAGCCGACGGAAATGCTTTTAGCTTTGTGAAACCATACCCAGATTTTGACCTTGAGGAAATAGGCAAATATGCCGTACAAAAAAATGTGCGCTTAATTGGACATCATGAAACGGCAGGGGCAGCCAGGCACTATGAAGATGAAATGGAAGATGCCTTTAAGCTATACCATAAAAATGGGGTCAATACCGTAAAGACCGGATATGTAAATAAATATTTGGATAAAAAAGAATGGCATGATAGTCAATATGGCGTACGGCATTATAGAAAAGTAGTTGAAACAGCGGCAAAATATCACATAATGATCGATAATCATGAACCTGTAAAGGGCACCGGCCTGCAAAGAACATATCCTAATTTAATGACGCAGGAAGGTGGGCGCGGACAAGAATACAATGCCTGGTCGCCCGATGGCGGGAATACCCCCGAACATACAACTGTTGTCCCGTTCACACGGATGCTTTCCGGACCTTTTGATTTTACCCCGGGGAACTTCAATTTTGATTATGAAACCCCAAACGGAGCAATGGTTAATACAACCGTAGCCAAACAGTTGGCTTTGTATGTAGTGGTTTTTAGCCCGTTGCAAATGGCATCAGACCTTCCCGAAAATTACAGGGACCGACCGGCTTTTGAGTTTATTAAAAACGTACCGGTTTCCTGGTCCGATACCAAAGTGTTGAATGCCCAAATTGGTAAATATGTAACCATGGTCAGAAAAGACCGTAAAAGTGGAGACTGGTATCTGGGTTCCATAACCAATAAAGAGGCCCGTAATATGGATATTTCCTGTAATTTTTTAGATAAGGGCAATACATACGAAGCCACTATTTATACTGATGGAGAAGGCGCTAATTATAAAGATAACCCTTATCCGGTAGGAATTACAAAAAGAAAAGTAACATCAAAAGATACCATAAACATACATCTGGCCCCGGGCGGAGGAACGGCCATAGCTTTTAAGGCATTAAAAGAATAATTTAAATTTTGAGTTAGCGTTTTTTAGTTTACATTATCTTTAAAAGATCGTTTAATTATCAATAGACGGTCTTTTTTTATTATATAAAAGCAAGTCTTTGTAAGAAAACGACAATCTATTTGTAACATATTTATAAAAGTGATAGATTTATAGCTTCATTTTTATCAATAATTAAAATATAGACGACATAATTAACTACCAACCGAATCTAAAATGAAACGAAGAAAGTTTGTAAACAATACAGCCAAAACAGGCTTGGCGCTTACCTTTTTGGGGGCCATGGCCTGTAAGGAGCAGTCAAAGAAAAAAGAAGCCCCAATAGCCGAAATGGTAGAAGACGTACCATTGTTTTTTAAAATTTCACTTGCCCAATGGTCTTTTCACCGCGCATTAAAATCTGGGAAAATGGATAATTTGGATTTTGCAGCCAAAGCCCAAGCCCTAGGTTGTGAAGGCTTGGAATATGTAAATCAGTTTTTTGCAGACAAGGCCAAAGATACTGCATATCTTTCCCAAATGAACGACAGGGCAACTTCTGCAGGTATGAAAAATGTTCTTATCATGATTGATGGAGAAGGCCAATTGGCCGATGTCGATGCCAAAAAAAGGATGGAGGCCATAGAAAACCATTACAAATGGGTAGAGGCTGCCAAATTTTTAGGATGCCATGCCATTCGTGTCAATCTGGGCGGTGGAAAGGAAATGGAAGAAGCTTCTAAGGCAGGAATCGATTCATTGACAAAACTGTCGGAATTTGCAGCTCAGGAAAATATCAATATACTGGTAGAAAATCACGGAGGGTTCTCATCAAACGGGGCTTGGTTGGCCAATGTAATGAAACAGGTTGAAATGAAGAATTGCGGGACATTGCCGGATTTTGGAAATTTTTGTGTGGAATATGGCGAAAATTGGAGCTGTAAAAAAGAATACAATAGGTATAAAGGTGTAAAGGAAATGATACCATATGCCAAAGCCGTAAGTGCTAAATCACATGATTTTGATGCTGATGGAAATGAGACCCATACCGATTATTTAAAGATGATGAAAATGGTGAAAGAGGTGGGTTATACCGGCTTTGTGGGCATTGAATACGAAGGCGAAGGCGTTTCAGAAGAAAAAGGAATCGAACTTACCCGGGATTTGCTCATTAAAGTGGGCAAGGAATTAAGCTAATTATATTATTTAACCAACGCTATAGTTTTCTAGATATACATATATGAAACCACTAAAACCCTTGTCAACAAAGCCGTGCTTTTTATTAATGTTCATTGCAGTTATATTTTTGACCTCTTGTGAAAAAAAGGATAAGCCGCACACGCATTTATCCGATCGAAGTTTAATTCCAGTTCCGGCACAGGTGCATGAAATGGATGGAACTTTTGAAATATCAAAAAACACGATTTTATATACTGATGGAAATAAAGAGCTGGACAAAGTAGCCCAGCAATTTATCAATGACTTTAAAGGTCTAGGCAACCTAGAATTGAAAACCGCATCTTTAGCAGAAGGTATTGATAACGGGATTGTTTTTAAACTGTCTCAACAGATCGATACTGAAGAAGGATACACACTAAAGGTAACCGATCACCAGATTCAGCTTGAAGCCAAAAATCCCGAAGGTATTTTTAGGGGGTCACAAACAATTTTACAGTTGCTTCCCGCCAAACAAACAGAAGGCTGGTTGGTACCGGCCGTTGAAATAGAAGATTTCCCGCAATATGCATACAGGGGAGCCATGCTCGACGTGGCCAGACATTTTTTTTCGGTAAATGATGTAAAACGGTATATAGATTTAATGGCCGCATATAAATTTAACGTGTTGCATTTGCATTTAACCGATGACCAAGGTTGGCGAATAGAAATAAAATCGTGGCCAAAACTTACCGAAATTGGCGGAAGCACTGAAGTTGGCGGGGAAAAAGGAGGTTTTTATACCCAGGAAGAATATCAGGACATTGTAAAGTATGCTGCCGAAAAATATATTACCATAATTCCCGAAATAGACATGCCAGGCCATACAAATGCCGCCTTGGCATCATACCCCGAACTTAACTGCAATGGCAAGGCTACCGAACTTTATACGGGTACAGAAGTTGGTTTTAGCTCTTTTTGTACCGATAAGGAAATTACCTATAAGTTTATAGACGATGTAATTAAGGAACTGGTTGCCCTTACGCCAGGGCCTTATATCCATATTGGTGGTGATGAATCGCATTCTACCGAACTGGAAGATTACATACCATTTGTAAACCGTGTGCAAGATATAGTTTATAAATACGGTAAAACCCCCATTGGTTGGGACGAGATACGTCACGCTAAATTAAAGAACACTTCTGTAGTACAGTTTTGGGCCAATAAAGAAAATGCATTGGCAGCTGTGCAACAAGGCGCAAAAGTATTAATGTCGCCTGCTTCCAAGGCATATGTAGATATGAAATACGATTCCATAACGCCGCTAGGATTAAGCTGGGCGGGGATTATAAATGTAAAAACAGCATACAATTGGGACCCGGCAACCTTGGTTGATGGCATTGGCAAGCCGGAGATTGTTGGGATCGAGGCACCTTTGTGGACCGAAACATTGAGCAAAATAGAAGATGTTGAATATATGGCCTACCCAAGATTATTGGGCTACGCAGAAATAGGTTGGTCGCAAGATTCGCTTCGGTATTGGGATTCGTATAAAAAAAGACTGTCAATGCAGTACCAATACTTAAAACAAAAGAACATCAACTTTTACGAGTCGAAATTAATTCCGTGGTATAAAGCAACTGTTGATTCCACAGCACATAAGCACTAAATATTATCTATAACTTTGGGTGATTTAAAGAGGACATTTATTAAATGAAATAAGAGAAAAATTAATACGATTATTGTTTTTCAATGTTTTGCACGGGCAAAAAAAAGGTACAGAGTAATTTTTGAGAAACTTTGGTTTATTATTAATAATAAAATATTATATTTGCACCCGCATTTGCTAATAGTAAAATGCAAAACAAACGGCCTCGTGGCGCAACTGAATAGCGCATCTGATTACGGCTCAGAAGGTTCCAGGTTTGAATCCTGGCGAGGTCACTTTTAAGAATTCAAATTCTTTACAAAACCACGTAATTCCTATGGAGTTGCGTGGTTTTTAAGTTTTTGGGCGTTCATTTAATTTGATGTGATTTCATTGAAAATGTCAGTTATCCGTCAGTTCATTTTCAAAGTGTCAGTTCAACTGACACTTTCATCAAAAAAGCCGTAACGTATTGGTATAGTTGATTTTGACTTTTCGTCTGTAATGTTTAATCATTAAAACGACGACAGCTATGCGTTCTACAAGCTATGTTTTAACGAGTAGTTAGTTCAGTTCAGCCACTTCATTTCCTAAAGCTGTCGTTATAACGGCCTTATCCCTCTATATTTTCTTGCTACCCTACTTGTTTTCCAAATGCTTTTCATATATTTGTTCACTTTTTATATTCGTTCACGAATAATGAACTATGAAATATGATGAACAAAAAGAGTTGACAAAATGAATGAAGTAGATATTTTAAATAAAGCAATTCATAATTTAGAAAAGGACATTCCTATAACTTGGAAATGGAAAAATATGGATTACAATAACGATATGGGTATTGATGGAATATTGGACTTAACGATAAACAAGCATAATATTTTAATGTTTGTTGAGGTCAAGAAAGATGTTAAAAACCATCAGCTATTTAACATTATTGAATACAATAACAGGTTTGAAAATTTTCTTTTAGTTGTCGAAAAGCTATATCCAAAAGTAAAGAGAGAACTTCGGGAAAACCAAGTAAATTATCTTGAAGGGAATGGCAATGTATACATCAATGAAGCTGATTTTTTTCTATATATAGATACTAATAAAACCACCAAAAACCAAAAAGAAAAAGTAAATCGAGCTTTTACAAAAACAGGATTAAAAGTAGTATTCCATTTTTTACTAAATCCACAACTATTAAATGAGACACAACGAGAAATTGCAGGCATTGCCAATGTAGCTTTAGGTAATATTCCCCTTATCATACATGGTTTGTTAGAAAATAATTTTATTTTAAAACTAAATAAAAATGAATACGTCATTAACAATTATGAAGAGTTGTTAAACAAATGGATAACAGAATTTGAGCAGACATTAAAACCCACAATATTCAAGCAACGTTTCAAGTTTCAAAATGAAAATCAAGACTGGAAAACATTACAGTTAAATACAGAAAAAACGGTTTGGGGTGGAGAACCTGCAGGAGATATTATGACCAATCATCTACGTCCGGAAAAATTCACCTTGTACACTAATGAAGCAACAAGGGATTTAATGATAAATTACAGATTATTGCCGGATGACGAAGGTACTATTTGGGTATATGAAAAGTTCTGGGCAACGGATTTCAATAACATAGCACCCAAGGAATTGATTTACGCAGACTTAATGATTAACAACGATAAAAGAAGCAAAGAGACAGCCAAAATGATTTTTGATGAGTACATCCAGCCAAACCTATAAGCAGCTTGCAATTCCTTACTTCAAAGAAGTTTTTGACTGTATTGATGAAGTAATGATAAAACTAAATGTGCCTTATTATTTAATTGGAGCAAGTGCAATAGCACTGGAGCTATTGAAAGACGGGATCAAACCAAGTAGAGGCACAAAAGATATAGATTTTGCCATAATGATAGCTTCCATACAAGAATTTGAATTAATTGTAGAAGAATTAAACAACTACGGTTTTAATAAAGTAGAAGCCCCTTGGACTCTTTATAACAATGAGTTTAATGTGACCATAGATTTACTACCTTTTGGAGAAATCGAAGAAAATTTTACAGTCAATTTCAATGAGCGTTATACCGATTTACACGTTTTGGGCTTTAGTGAAGTATTGCAAAATCCGGAGACAGTTCAGATAGAAGAAAAGTCAGTACAAATTCCGTCCTTACCGGGAATGGTCATTTTAAAACTAATTGCCTGGAGCGACAGGCCCGAAGAACGTGATACTGATTTGTATGATATTTTAAGAATTATTGAACATTATTTCGATTTGAATTTTGATGAAATAGTAGAACATCACAACGACACCTTTCCGGAAGAAGGTGATTTAGACCAACTTAAAATTGCAGCAAGAGTATTGGGCAGAAAAGCAAGCCGGTTTTTAAATATTTCAGAGGTAATTAGCAATAGAATTATAAAAACTCTAAACGATAATATCACAAACCCTAAAAACTCTGCAATAGCAAAACAGTGGGTTAGTAAGAAAGAATGGGACTTGGAATATGTTGTTCAAATTTTGGAGGAGTTTAAAACAGGGTTAAAAGAGCAATGATTTTACATATGGATAAAATTGATAGTGAAAATTTTGAACAACTAACAAAAATTTTTTTTTCAGATTTATTAAGATTGAGTATGTAATCCATAAGGAATGAATTGCAGATTAAGCCCACAGGGCAAAAAATCTCCGCCATTCATCCTTCACGGCTCGCCCGGTCTTTTTTGCCCTTCCCCGTCCAGTCGCCTATGTGGTTTTTTCCAACGCTTCCGGCACTTGGAAAAAACAAGTGCCGGGCTCCAACGCTCGAAACCATCCCAAGCTATGTTTACATAACGGGCAGTTATAGTTCAGCCGCTTCTCCCACTACCCCCTCAAAGCTGAAAGCCATAACGTTATTATGTAAAATAGCGGCGCACCCCTGCTTTTGTCCCGTCTATAAATCTAATTCGCCGCTATTCACGAGTTCCTTTAAAAACAATAAAATCCATACGAGTAAATAGCTGCTCTTCGGGAGAGAAAAGTGATTTTTTATATGCAAATGCCGATGAAAGTACCGCTATGGTTATTGTGAACAGGGAAATGGAATTCAATGGAAGACTGGAAAAGATGTTTTTCACCTTGATTTGGGAAAAGTCAGTTTCAGGATGGAAAATTACCAAAGAATCTGTATCTGTTAAACCAATTTAGTACAAAAGAGGCTGTCTAAAATTAAGTGTTTTTAGACAGCCTCTTTCATCAAAAAAGCCGTAACGTATTGGTATGGTCCATTTTGACTTTCGTCTATGATTGTTTAATCATTGTAGAGACGACTACTATGTCAATTACCGACACATTCTGAGATAGCGCGTATGGAAGCGTATGGGATTGGTTTTCTACAATTTTTTTTATATTTTTATAAATATCAAGACCTCTATGTATCTTTTTAAGATGCATTTTTATGTTTCTTCCCCCGGTCTAAAAATGAATTTACGCTTAACTCCCCCTTACCTCTTTTTTTAAGTTAAACCAAACTATAGATGTTATGAGGACAAATCTACCGTTTTTAAGGACCCTTTTTAAAATAACGATAACACTTCGGAAGGGATTGTTGCTAAGGCGTATGTCAAGTTTTACACTGCTCCATAAATAGACTTTTAAAGCTCCTGAGATTTGAAACTTAACCATTTCCTTATCCTTTCAATAGGGGTATTCATAAATGCCCTTCCAGCCGGTGCCTATGGGCAAAGGGTGTATGCCACGGTACAACAAAACGGTGTTTCTTTACCGTTATTGGCAAATATAGACAATCCACAAGGAGCAGTTGATACCATCTACACCAATTTTTCTACCCTAAATGTGAGTATTGGCGGGGTGGGTCTTGTATATGCCCAGCAGAACCTTCAGTTTACGGGTGCGCTTCGGCCTTCTCCTTCCTCACCGATTATTATAAAATTTGGAGCTGGAAATACACTTTTGGGACTGGTCAATGCATTAATTGTTCAGCGGACCAATGGAGGGATGAATACAACGGTAGGTACGGCATATTCATCATCTAGATTGGCTACACTGATAACCTCTAATGCCGGGTCCAATGCAACGGAAGTATCGATTCCCATACCGGGGCCCAATACTGCAAGCGACGGAATCCGCTTACGGATAAATACTGCTTTGGGAGTGGGAGTAGCTGCTAACCTCTTTTATGCTTTTTTTATCGTGCCCCCGATACCTGTTAATACTGCTATATCCATCTGTGAAGGAGAAACGGGCCTGATTGAGATAGCTAACTTTCAACCGGGTTATACTTATCTATTATATGACTCCCTTATCGGAGGGGCCCCGATATTAAGCGGTAACTCCCAGGTGATTTCCTTTAATGTTGCAGACCTGTCCAGTGGAAATTATTACCTCGAAGCTATAGAACCTGGTACCGATTTTGCATCAGCCAGGGCTGCCATTCAGATAGTAAAGTATTCTAAGCCCGGAAATCCGGATATTGTTATCCATATAAACGAGAACTAAAAACAATTGAAATTTAACCTAAAAATCACTACTAATGAAAACGTTCAGCAAATTTTTTTTTACAACCTTTTTGGTAACACTGTTATTGAGCTCCTATCAAAATTATTCCCAGACTGTACCAGCCCCTCAAGTTCCAATTTCAACCCCAACGGACCTGGATGTAGGGACTATTGATAGCGGGGCGGCAACGGTTACTGTAATGGATGAGGCAGTTCTATTTTATAATCCAGCCACCAGTGGTCCTTCCATTACACTAACGGCCAGTGTGGATGATGGAGAGGGAAATGTATTTGATTCCTATCAGTGGTATCTGGTCACTGCAGATGGAACTGAAAATACGGTAACAGGTCAGACTACCGCAAACCTTACCCTCTCTGGCCTTGCTCCGGGATATCATAAATACCGTATCTATGGATTATTGGATAATGAAGGGGGGACCGTAACCTGTCAATCTGAAGAATATCAGGATATAATCCTTTTTGTGTTGCCGCCTCTTGAGGTGGAAACTACCGTAAATTTAAACGGGAACCCATTGGGATATTGTGCAAATGATATTCCCGATGTGCCCATAAATTTATCGGTTACCAATCTTACGGCTGATTATTCTGCCAGCACCAACGGTTATGAAAATCCCCTGGGAAATGACTTTGAGGTCACCTATAGTTGGTTCGCAGTTTTAGAAGGCGGTACTGCCAATCCTATCGACCTTGGTACAACCACTGACAATTATGATATTTCAATTACGGATGCGGGAAGTTATACCTTTTATGTTGAAGTTGAATATGTGGTCAAGACCGATGACGGTTCAAGGGACTATATAACTTATGCAGGGGATGTGATAGATGGTTCAGGCGACCCATTGGAAATAACCGTCACCCCGATACCCGGAGCTCCGACCATTACCATTGGGGGTATTACCGATTAAATATGTCATGTGTAAAAACAAGGCCTTTTTGTATATATCATGAACTTATCCATGCATATTCGTTTTTCTTTATATCATATCAGGGTATATCTGGGCATGTTGGTTGTTTTTGCCGGGTTCCTTGAGAGCGGTTATGCCCAATCAGAAAATCAACGGATAGTTGTTGCCCCTGGAAAGTCTGTAGAATTAAATATTTCATCAAAAGGAGCAACACACTATATATGGTGGCGAAACGATACAATCATTAATGTGAGTGGCAGTAATTATATGGCAAAAAAGGAAGGGGTATATAGAGCCATGGCATACAATGGGTATGATTGTACGTCGATACTTTCAAATAGTGTCGAGGTTGTGCATGAAAATATCCCTGAAGAGTTTTCCGTGCAGCATTTTTGTGATATGGCAATGCCCACCATTATGGAAATAGATGTTGGTATGGAAGACTTGATTTGGTATGCGACAGAGGAGAGGGAAATAAGCCTACCTGCGACCACACGACTGGAGGATGGAAAAACATATTATGCTTCCAGTATAGGGACACCGGCAAAATATGCCGTTCAGGTATTTATGGATGCCTGTATTGATATTGCCCTCCAAAAAAATGTAGACAGGACCCAAGCCCCTGTCGGGTCATTGGTAAACTTTACTGTTTCGGTTTCCAATAATACCCAAATATCAGCAGCAAATATCCTGGTTAAGGAACCGTTGCCCTCCGGTTATATATACCTTAGCCACCAATCCAGTACCGGTGCTTATCACGTGACCGATGGTATTTGGGAGTTGCCCGTTCTGTTGCCCTATGCGAAGGAGACCCTGGCAATAAAGGTCAGGATTGCCAAAGGAGATAATTATCTCAATAGTGCGGATTTGTTGTATTCTGAACCAGAAGATTTCGTATTGAGGAATAATGTTGCAACCGCGTCCGTAAATCCATTGTGTATAATAGTATTTGATATTTTCACCCCCAATAATGACGGGATGAACGATGCATTTAAAATTGGCTGTATTGAGCATTATCCAGAGAACGTACTCAAAATTTATAATAGAAACGGGGTTTTGGTATATCATAAAAAAAGGTATGACAACAGTTGGAAAGGATATAGTAACGTACATGGTGCAATTAATAAAAACGAACGTTTGCCCGCAGGGATCTATTATTATATTTTGAATTTGGGAACTGATATAAAACCGATAATGGGATGGGTCTATATGGGGTATTAATTTTGGACAGCGATAAGAATGGATTGTTTATGAAAAAGCTTTTTTCAGTATCGATTAACCTTTGAACAACATCTAAATATAAAAGAGAAACTCATTACTGAGATGTAGCTCAAAATATAAAGTAACGGTCCCCCTTATGAGTTTATAACGGTTCCAAGGCATACATACCCCGGCAAGAGAACTATTGTCTAATCCTTTTTGGATATCATTGCTCGAGCTAATATAGTGATGCTACCTTATGCCCGTAGAAGAAGTGGACATATGATATTAGCGGCAAGTATGGTATTTGAGTTGCTATGTTTTTTGTAAAAACGTTTTTTAGGAAAATTAAATATATAGGAGGTAGCTATGACATATATCATATGCTATAAAAATCTTTAGTTTCTCAGCCTTACATTTCCTTTTTATCTGGAAATAGAAAAGGAGATGTTGTAAATAAATTGGACTTTATATGCCCGACCATCATAAAAATGATGGATAAAAATCATTGTATGCATGTTTTATATTCAAATGTTTAGGCAATGCATTGTAAGCCTCAATTTGTTATATTTGTATGGCCTGAAAGAGATTGTTATACTGTAATGAACCATGCTATGGGTTTGTGTTCGTGTAATGTGGTACACTGTTCAATTCGAGTTATGAAATTATAATAAAGATGCCTTGTAAAGGTAATAACGACAAGGGATAAGCAATTAATAAATAATGGCAAAACAGGATTATAATAGGGATATTTTAACGAGTGCTGAAAGATTCAAAGAAGTCTTGAAATTTTTAAAAATGAATGCTTCTCAAATGGACGGTATATTGAAATCAAAAGGGATTTTCAATGGTCGGGCCGTTTTAGACGGCACAGAGGATATCAGTATGCCCATGGCCAGGATCATTATAGAGAAATGGCCCGAGATTAATGAACTATGGTTGTTGACCGGGGAAGGTACCATTACAAAGGGGGAAGTTGAAACTGGGACCGGCATTTCAGTTGGGGATGTTGAAATTGTATTGAGGTGCTTATTGAACCACGAGGAAGTGCTCTTAAAAAATAAGATATTCAATAAGTGGTTGGAAAACAAAATATTAATACGGGAAAATAGTTTATTGAAGGAAATACAGGCCAAATATAATTTAACCGAAAAGGCCTAAACTTTTTCGAATTAAAAGATTCTCCCCTTTATTTTGATAGAATTCGGTTTCAAGCTTTCCGACCAGGTCCAGTTTATATAAAAGCCTTAAAAACTCTTCTTTTACCAACGCAAGCATATCAGCCTCTTCGCCTTTTTTGTGGGACTCTTTATTTTTATATTCATTTATAAGCTGCTCAAACCTCTTTATGGCAATATCATTTCTTAGCTCACCATTTCGATATTCGGATAAGAGTGTTTTTATTTGAATATTTAGTTCTTTCATTTTTAGGTTTTTATGCAGTAGCTTGGCGTTATTGTATTAGGGACTTGTTTACCTCGTTTATGAAACTGAATGCATTCTCAACAAATTCATCAGCTTCTTTTTTCTCCTGTAACCTTTTAATCCTGTAATTATTGAACAACTTGAAAATCAGAAATGAAATAAATAAAGAACAGGTTATATTAGCAATTTCATAGACATAGTCCGGATAGGGAGAATTTGAATCTATGAATACGTAGAATAAGTAATACAAGGCTACCGAACAGAACAATATATTGATCATATACGATAGTCGCTTAACCGATAAATTTTTGTCCGGGATAAAACCTATGACCCAAAAAGTAAACATAGAGAGCCCGAAGAGGATGTAATGGGTTCCAAAAGTATAAAGGAAACTTCGCGTACTGCTAAAGCCAAACAATCCGTCATCAGCTCCTTTTTCGAAAAAGATATGCCAAAAAGGAGCGGTGATAGCGGATAGTGAAAACATAATTAATAGAACAAGATAGATATTATCCCTTGTCCCTTGGGTTTTCAATTTCATCTTTATCGATAAGCTGGTAGTTTTCAATTTTAGATGGCTTTTCTTGGTTTGCTTTGTATAAGCTTTCTGTGTCTGTTACCTGATCATTAGTACATGAAAAACTCAATGTAATAATCATCATTAGTCCGATAAATAAAGATTTTTTGATCATTTTTATATAGTTTAAAAGTTAATAAGTTAAAATTAACTTTCTACTATACGCATATGCCTTCACAGGTTAAAAATTATCAAAAAATTATAAACAAAATCTACATAATGTATTGATTTTCATATGTGTTGATCTTATTCAATAAGATACAATATAATTTAAATTTTAATGGTTAAGGCCTCCCCTCATGCAAGTTAGGAGAACGTCAAATATAAAAAAAAACCTTCATTTAACAGTTATAGGGGACTAGTTTTTTTGATATATCCAACAACCCAAATAAACCCTAACGGATAGGGGTGCCGGGTACATCCTCTTTATAACCATTCCGATTTTTCGCTACCTCAGGGCTCAATCCATAGGAAAGAAATAGAAATTGCAGGACAAATTCCGGCAACATCCTATAGAAAATGTCATTGAAAATATAGAATTGTAAAAATTGCTGCCATAATCAAAGAGGCATAATTTAGGAATCGGGGATATGCCCAATTTTCATGAAATGGAAGTGTATTGCGGAAAAAGGAGCTGTTTTGGCTAGATGAAACTATTGATTTCCTAGTCCATAAGTCTTTTAACTGAATTTCTGATTTTAATAGTAGGCTTTAAAAGGATCTTGGAAGTATTTTGCTCTTCATCATATAATTTGGTATATAATAATTCCACGGCTACTTTACTGATATCTTCTACTGGTTGGACAACGCATGACAATGGTGTCGCCAAAAAATCCAGATAGGGGTGATCGTCAAAGGTAATTAAGGATATATTTTCAGGAATGTCCAATTTAGCCTCTTTAATGGCCTTCATACATCCCATGGCAATGGTATTGCTTAAGGCAAATATGGCGGTAGGCCTGTTTTTTTGTTTGAGCAACAGTCGAGTGGAAAGATATCCGTTTTGAAATGTGAAATTATCACCGATAATATTAAAATCATTGATTCCCGATTCTTTCATGGCCTCTTTAAAACCTTCGATACGGAGCTTATTCGTATTGGACTCTTGCACCCCTTGAATGCATACAATATTATGATGCCCATTTTCAATAAAATATTTAGCGGCCATATAGGCCCCCTTATAATTGTCTGTTGAAACAAAAGGAATGTCCAGATCGATGAAATAACGGTCGATGCATACTACCGGTATGCCTTGATTGTGTATCTCGTCAATATGTTCCCATTGATTTCCACAGGGGACAATAATCAGTCCTTCTATATTTCTGGAGACAAGCTGTCTCAATTCTTTTTTTTCAATTTCAGGATTTTCATCACTTTCCCCGATGATGGTAATGTAACCATGTTTCCTGATTTCTGTATTTATCCTACTGGATATCTCGGCAAAAAAGGGATTATTAAGAGAGGGGACAATTAAGGCTATGGTATTGCTTTTTCCACTTTTTAAATTAGCGGCGAATTGGTTCGGCACATAATTCAGTTCCCTGGCAACTTTTCTTATTTTTTCCTGAGATTTTTTCCCTATCCTATATTCCTTGGCCTTGTTATTTAGGACCCTCGATACAGTTGATATTGATAGACCTGTTTTTTCTGCAATGTCCCTAATATTTATTTTATTGCTATTATTTTCTTTATTTGGCATATATAGGATAAACGTTTGTACAAAGATACTTATTTTTCTTACATGATTTAATTTTTCATGTCATAAAAATTTTTTTTCGATAGATATGTTTGTATAAATTTAACATATCACTAATAATATAATAAAATATAAGGTCTATAAGTATCTTTATATCATTTTTACAAGGTGTTTTTTAAACATTTATCAAAATAATTTGCGCAAACGTTTGCATAATTCAAATTTCTTCTTTAGGTTTGTTTTGTAGAACTATGACAGACTGGTTTTAATATGCACAAACGTTTGTTTTAAATAAACTAAAATCTATTGAATTGATGAAAAGAATTTTGTACTTAATCATTCCCATGTTACTTCTTTTAAATAGAAGTGCTGCACAAGCGGTCGGTTACACAAGTTTATTTGAAGAGGTTTTTGAGGGGCCTGACCAAAATAAAGATTACCAAGCGTGGCACATGTCGATGGATCAATGGCGGGAGACGACCAGAAGGAGTATCGATTATGATTCTTCCCAATATAACAACCGCGAACTGGAGTGGATTAACAGCTCATTTATATATGTCCAAATGATGGCGCATGACCGTTACTTTTATGACCCATTGTCCAGTACCTATACCGTAGATCGTTATTTGGAGGATTTAGAGCAGAGATATGGTGGTATTGATGCTGTCCTGATCTGGCCTACCTATCCGAATATAGGCATAGATAACAGGAATCAGTTTGATCTTCTTCATGATATGCCCGGCGGAATAGAGGGGGTAAAGAAAATGATAGGTGACTTTCATTCAAAAGGGGTAAAAGTATTTTTTCCAATCATGATATGGGATAATGGTACCCGGAAAATCGACCTGCCAATGGCCCTGGCATTGGTAAAGGAAATGAAGCGCCTAGGCGCAGATGGATTAAATGGAGATACAATGTTCGGGGTTACACGGGAATTCATGGCCGCAGCGGACAGCCTAGACTATCCACTGATTTTTCAACCGGAACTCAGCATTGGGAGCCCCCAAAAATTTACACAAAAAAAAGAGACAGACACCTTGGAAGGGGACGGGGTTTCCAAATTAAAGCCTATCGAATGGAACCTGTCGAGCTGGGGTTATTTTTTTCCTTATGAATCCATTACCCCGGGGGTAAGTGTTTATAAATGGTTAGAACCCTCCCATCAGGTTTTTGTTACCAACCGGTGGGCAAGGGATAAAACGGATGATTTACAGCATGCTTTTTTTAACGGCATAGGCTATAATGCCTGGGAAAATATCTGGGGTGTATGGAATCAGATCACGGAAAGGGATGCAGCGGCCATTAAAAGGATATCGACTATTTATAGATCATTTCCGCAGATATGGAAGAGTAAACAATGGCGGCCCTATGTCCCGACCCTTCAATCACGGGTATATGCTTCGGAATTTCCCGGAAATGACCGGACCATTTATACATTAATTAACCGTGACAGTATACCAAGAGAAGGGGTTCAGCTCGAACTCCCCAATAAAAAAGGGGCCCTATATTACGATATTTGGAATGGAAAGGTATTGCAACCAGAAAAGAAAGGCAATAAGGTACTTTTGAACTTTCCGATCGAAGCACATGGATATGGTGCCGTATTGGAAATTTTAAAGGAAAGTGTCGATGGTACCATTGATAGTTTTTTAAAAAAAATGCATGACTTTTCAAATCGTCCTTTAAGTTCATTTTCTCGCAAGTGGGGGCCGCTTCCTCAAAAAATGGTGGAGATACAGGGCACCAGCCCCGTATTGGACATACCGGAAGGGATGATCTATGTTCCCGAAAACAATCATTATGAATTCATTTCAAACGGTGTCATGATCGAGGGGAATGACCTGCCTACTGCCGTAGGCATCCAACACCCATGGGAAAAACATCCCGCTCGTTCCCAGCAGCATTTGATGAGCATCAAGGCTTTTTATATCGATAAGTACCCGGTCACCAATGAACAATACAAATCATTTATGGATGCAACCGGATATGAACCTGAAGATAAGCATAATTTCTTGAAGGATTGGGATAATGGTACATATCCGGAAGGTTGGGCGAATAAGCCCGTGACCTGGGTATCGATAGAAGATGCAAGGGCATACGCCAAATGGGCCGGTAAAAGGTTGCCTCATGAATGGGAATGGCAATATGCGGCACAAGGCGGTAATAAGGACGTATTATACCCATGGGGAAGTATTATGGATACTTCCAGAATACCACCAATTGATTCGACCAGGACTTCCCGTTCAGTAACTGACGTGAATATTTTTCCCCAAGGCGCAAGTTCACTCGAGATAATGGACCTAACAGGTAATATTTGGCAATGGACGGACGAATATAGGGATGAACATACTCGGGCTGCCGTCTTGAAAGGGGGTGGATTTTATCGTTCTGCCACCTCTGATTGGTATTTTCCACGAGCTTATGAACTTAATAAATACGGTAAATATTTACTGATGGCCCCCAGTATGGACCGTTCTGCAACCATCGGGTTCAGATGTGTAGCAGATACACCATAACGAAGCAGGCACACCATTTATTTTTTAATAAATAGAACAAACGTTTGTTTTGTATAAGGACAATTGTAAAAATAATACCAGATCAAATAACTAATTAGCGAAAACACGCAATCAAATTCCTTGATGAAAAGATCGGAAGGCGAATTAACCAAAAACCAAGCAAATTATGAAAAATACTTTTTACGCAAAGGGGCACTATTTGAAGGTTATACCAAAAATTTGGTTCTTATCATGTATACTGATGATGGGTACTTACCATATGGCCAATGCACATAAGCCCATTGATACCGTTCGGATAGACCAAAATAAAGACATATATCAACAGTCCGTAACCGGTATCGTTACGGATGAGCAGGGCGTTCCGTTACCGGGAGCCAATATTGTGGAAAAAGGTACCAGTAATGGGGTAACAGCTGATTTCGATGGAAATTTCTCGATAGATATTTCTAATGGGAATGCAGTTTTGATTGTTTCCTATATTGGATTTGAAACACAGGAGGTTGCCGTTGATGGACAAGCAAACCTTGAAATACTTCTAAAGGAGAATGCTGCAAAGCTTGATGAGGTAGTGGTAATCGGTTATGGAACACAAAAGAAGGTCAGCCTAACCAGTGCGGTTGGTACGGTAGACGGGGAAACTTTGGAAAAAAGAACCGTAAAGAACGTGCAGCAATCGCTTCAGGGAAATGTATCCGGATTGACAATCCAGGATCAGGGAGGGGCGCCGGGGACCTCCAGAATGACAATGAGGATAAGGGGAGTAACGACTTTGAGCAACAATGATCCCTTGGTTATTGTTGACGGGATTGAGCAGGACCTTACCTATCTAAACCCAAATGATATTGAATCCGTATCCGTACTTAAGGATGCCTCTTCAACGGCTATCTACGGATCAAGAGCCTCTAATGGGGTCGTGCTTGTAACGACAAAACGGGCAAAGGAAGGCAAATTGAATGTTTCATGGAATTCCTACTATGCCATACAGAAATCCAATAATCAACCTGAACATATGGGCCTTGAAGATTATATGCGGATGCAGAATGTGGCATGGACCAATTCGTCGGGGAGCCCGATTTATACAGAAGAATACATTCAGGAATATATCCATGCAACGGACCGTCTTAAATACCCGCTCCCCAATACATGGTTTAATGAAGTTTTGCACCCTGCACCTCAAACGAGTAAGGCCTTATCCATATCGGGAGGAACCGAAAATATCAAATCGCTGGTAAGCCTCCGACATTTGGACCAAGAAGGAATTATACCCAATTCGGACTCGAAAATTTCGGAATTACGCATGAACACCGATTTTAAACTAAGCCCTAAATTGAACTTTTCTGCTGATTTCAATTACAGGCACCAAAGCGCTACAAACCCATTGGATGTAGACCATGTAATCAATGGAATGTTGCAAAACTCCCAATGGACGGTTCCGGTTTATCCTGACGGTACTTATGGAGTCTCTGCCGATGGTTCCAGCCCCTTGGTAAGGGCAAATCTTGACGGAACGGCCAAGGATTACCAAGATTATTTCTTGGGAAATTTAAAGGGCATATGGGAAATTGTGGGAGGCTTGAAGTTTACCTTACAGTACAGTCTTCGTGCCACGTTTGATAAAAGCAAGGATTTTTCAAACAAATATCAGGTACTGGACTATTATGACCCAGGTAAAGTATTGGTCAATAAGCCCATCAATAGTTTAACGGAAGGAAGGTCCGATATGCGGGAGACAACGTTGAACGGGCTTCTTAACTATACCAAAACCTTTGGGAACCATGATTTTAATGTGCTGTTGGGGTATTCGGAAATTGAGAACAAGGCCTCTAATTTATCTGCCTATCGTCAGGAATTTTACAGCAATGATATTCAATCGATTTCGCAAGGGGCCAATGATGGGACAAAAGATAATTCGGGTATTGATGTGGAATGGAGTTTACGTTCTTATTTTGGTAGGCTAAACTATTCTTATATGAATAAGTATCTTTTTGAAGCCAATGTCCGGTACGATGGATCTTCACGTTTTGCAAAGGGCAATCAATACAGTACCTTTCCATCCTTTTCTACGGGTTGGAGACTATCTGAGGAGAATTTTTGGAGCGGTTTAAAAAATACGTTCAATGAATTTAAACTAAGGGGTTCTTATGGTAAATCCGGAAACCAGGCGGTCGATCCCTATAGTTTCCTGGCGACATATAACTTACAGAGCTATTCATTTGGAGAGAACCCTGCCGTTGGCTATAGGCAAACAGATTTGGCCAATAGGGATATTTCTTGGGAAACAACTACACAGACCGATGTGGGACTGGATTTGCAAATGCTGACAAATAGGATTACGCTATCAGTTGACTACTATCACAAAAAGACAGAAGATATATTGTTGGAAGTTCCGGTACCGGCAACATTGGGACTGTATGCCTCGGCACAAAATATAGGCAGGGTGGACAATAAGGGATGGGAATTTACCCTGGGCCTACGAAACAGTTTTAATGAATTTAATATAAACAGCAGTTTTAATTTTTCAATCAATAACAACGAGGTAATTGATTTGGGGGGGACCGGCCCCTATATATATGGACTGTATGAAGGAAACGCATATCTAGGGGGTGCTAATGAATCCAGAGTGACTACCAGGGTAGGCCTTCCGATCCATTCATGGTGGGGGTATAAAACCGATGGATATTTTCAAACCCAGGAAGAAGTCGCCAATTATCCCACTATTATAAGTGATGCCCAACCGGGGGATGTTAAGTTCCTTGACGAGAACGGAGATGGAAAGATCACACCGGACGATATGGTTAATTTGGGACAGAGTTTTCCAAAATACAATTTCGGTGCCAATTTTGATTTCTCATATAAGGCATTCGCTTTAAATATCCAGTTACAGGGAGCAGCGGGCTATAAAGCCCGTGTTGGGGGAGCTTTGGCTGAAATGGGGATATGGGGAGGATTTACCCATAAGGTAACCGGGGATTACTGGACCCCCGACAATCCGGATGCGCGATTCCCCAGACCGCTAAAATTTGACCTTAGGAATATAATAATGGCAGATAGGGACCTGCTGGACGGAGCATACCTGCGGGTGAAAAACGTACAGTTGTCCTATAAATTGCCTGTAGCCTTCACAAGTGTATTGGGCATAAGGGATGCCAGTTTATACGTCTCGACAACCAACCTGTTGACCTTCGCCGCTTTAAATGATTTTGATGTGGATCCTGAAGAAGTTATAGGTGGACGTGCCGAACGTTATCCACAGACTTCATTGACTACCTTGGGTGTGAACATTAATTTTTAGAGAATATTGAAAAAAACATAAACTTTACAAAAATGAAAAACTTAAAATATTTCATACTGATAACCTTTATAAGTACTTCTTTTTTTAGTTGTGATGATGATTTTTTGGATACCGTCCCCAATGACAGGATTTCTTCGGAACTTTTTTGGCAAACAGATCAAGACGCAGTATTTGCAGCCAATGCAGTATACCCATTTTTACTGCAGGATGCCTTTAGTTTCACAATGTGGGATGCCATGTCGGATATTGGGCATGTTACCCTGCAATGGCGTGATGAGTCCCTTGTTGAAAAGGGCGCGCACAACTCATCAAATGGGAAGGTGGCTTCTGAATGGGCATTTGCTTATAGAGGGATACAGGCAGCCAATATATTCATGGGCAATGTTGAAAAAATGACCCCCCAGGATCCAGCTCTGATTGAGCGCTTAAAAGCGGAGGTCAAAGTCATTAGGGCATATTCATATATCCGGCTGGCCATATTATACGGGGACGTTCCACTTGTGGATCATGAACTGACCTTGGAAGAAAGCCGGGAATTGACACGGACCCCGGTGGAACAGGTTTGGGATTTTATTTCCGATGAACTCACTGCTGCGGCAGCTTCACTGCCGAAAGTCCAATCCGATAAGGGAAGAATAACAAAAGGAGCTGCCTTGGCCCTTAAGGCCAGGGCAATGCTATACGCTGGTCGATATACGGAAGCTGCCCTGGCAGCTAAAGAGGTGATGGACCTTCAAGTATATAGTTTGAACGCGTCCTATAAAGATTTATTCAGCTACCAGGCACAAAACACTGCCGAGATCATATTGGACCGGCAATTTGCAAAAAATGTCAACAACAACAACATATTCAATTTAACCACCCCCAATAGTATATGGCCACAAGTTAATCAATTTGTACCTCGAAAAAGGGCCGTGGATGCATACCAAATGGCAAACGGAAAGGATATTACCGATCCCACCAGTGGCTTTGATCCATATAATCCTTATATAAACAGGGATCCACGGTTAGGTTATACAATATATACTTTGGGGGATACCTTGTTAAACGGCACAATATACAATCCCGAACCCAATAGTGGAACCGGTGATGCCATAGGGTCATCTGAAAACTCTACCTTTTCGGGATTCAATGTTAAAAAATATTTGAACCCCGAGGATATGGCCCAACCTACCAATTGTGGTATAAACATAATTTTATTGCGTTATGCAGAGGTGCTGCTCACTTATGCCGAGGCTAAAATAGAAGCAAATGATATCGACCAAAGCGTATTGGATGCCATTAATGAAGTACGGCAACGCCCCGATGTTAATATGCCGCCCATAACCGTTATGGGAGGGCAAGAAGAACTCAGGGAAATCGTAAGGAAAGAACGCACCGTAGAGTTGGCATTTGAAGGCCTGCGTTATTTTGACATAAGGAGATGGAGAATTGCAGAAGACCTCACCGGGATTATCAAGGGGATGACTTATGAGAACAATAGCGGGGAGCTGGTGACCATAGCGTTAACGGGCTTTGACATTGCATTTGATAAGGAACGCGATTATTTATGGCCTATTCCCAATGACGAAAGGGTACTGAACCCCAATTTGACCCAAAATCCTGGTTGGTAATGGATTTTTGGCACTAAAAAACTATAAGTATATAAAAGTAAAATTCTTATAAACCGATTATAAACTTCAAAGATAGAATATGAAAACTATAAAAAAGACCAATGGCAGAATATACTCAATAATCGCCATAAGCTTATTGATGTTGAGTTGTGGCAATGAAAGTTCGAAAGCACAAGAACTGCCTTCCGTTACGATGCCCAAAGAAATCACACTGACCAAACAAGAGCTGAAGAATAAAATAAAGGGCGGATGGGCTGGTCAGACAATCGGGGTAACCTACGGGGGGCCTGCTGAATTTCGATTTAACGGAACGATGATCCAGGATTATGTCCAACTTGAATGGAATGATGATTTAATCGGCTGGTTTTATGATAACGAGCCGGGGCTGTACGATGATATCTATATGGACCTTACTTTTGTCGATGTACTTGAAAAAAAGGGGCTGGATGCACCTATTAGTGAGTTTGCAAAGGCATTCGCGTACGCTGAGTACCCATTATGGCATGCCAATCAGGCAGCGCGCTATAATATTATGAACGGTATAGAGGCCCCTGCTTCAGGACATTGGAAGAACAGTATGCATGCTGATGATATCGATTTTCAGATAGAAGCTGATTTTGCAGGTCTGATGTCACCTGGGCTTCCTAATGCCGCTTCCGATATTTGTGACAGGGTAGGACACCTTATGAACTACGGTGACGGTTATTATGCCGGGGTATATGTGGCCAGTATGTATACCCTTGCATTTGTTTCGGACGATGTGAACTTCATTGTGACCGAAGCCTTAAAGAAAATACCTTCCGAAAGCAAGTATTACCGTGCAATGCAGGACGTTATCGGATTTCACGAAAAATTCCCTGATGATTGGAAGCGTGCCTGGTTTGAAATAGAAAGGAGTAAATGGGCCCAGGACCTGCACTGTCCCGATGGTATTTTTTCACCTTTTAATATTGATGCCACTGTGAATTCAGCTTATGTTCTATTGGGACTCTTGTACGGCAAGGGGGATATTGCAAAATCTATGGAGATTGCTACCAGGGCAGGGCAGGATGCCGATTGTAATCCTTCGACCGTTGCCGGGATTTTAGGGACCATGGTCGGATATGACCATATACCGGATAAATGGTTAAAGGGACTAAAGAAGGTAGAGGACAGGGATTTTAAATATACAACGATTTCGTTGAACGATGTTTACGAACTTAGTTATAAACATGCCCTGGAGGTTATTGAAAGAAATAATGGTAAAATTGGTAATGACGAGATACAAATAATTTGTCAATCCCCTAAAACGCTTCCCTTAGAAGTTGCTTACCCCAATATTGAACCTACAGGAAACCTAAAGAGATCACGGGGTTCACTCTTTACGATTAATGACAATAAAGAGCATAGTATCGAATTTAGCGGTACGGGAATCGTTATAAAAGGCGGGATTGCCGGATTAAGCTTTTCCGGAAGCAGTGAACCTTTTGAAAATTATATCTATGAACTGGAGGTCAATCTGGACGGAAAGGTGGATAAGGTGATGAAACTTCCGGTTGATTACAAAAAGCGATCCGCAGAACTTTATTGGAACATGGAACTGCCAAAAGGGGACCATGTAATTAAATTAAAGTGGTTGAACCCTATGGAGCAAGGAAAGATAACCATCAATGAGTATGTGGCTTTTTCAGGCCAAAAAAACACAAATCATAATTAAGGGAACCGTGCTTGTACAAGGCCGTTTTCATTATAAGATATGTATGGAAAAATTTAAATGAAGTCAAATTATTAAGAATTATTGATGAATAAAATAGTAGTAATTGGAAGCTCCAATACTGATTTAATATCGAAAATGGAGCACTTTCCAATCCCCGGTGAAACCATAGAAGGAGAATCCTTTTTTCAGACCATGGGAGGAAAAGGGGCCAATCAGGCCCTGGCAGCACATAAACTGGGAGGAAATGTACAGTTTGTAACCTCTTTGGGAAAAGATTCAAACGGAAAGAGTACTATGAAGTATTATAAACGGGCACAGCTGGATGTGTCTTTATCTTTGATCACGGATGAAATCCCCTCGGGCACGGCTATGATATGGGTCGATGGGAAAGGTGAAAATAGTATTGTCATAAATTCAGGAGCCAATAAAATGCTTTCCAGCACCTATATCGATAAGATACAAAAGGTTATAGCCGAGGCATATATGGTCGTCTTACAACTTGAAATTCCCTATGAGACCGTAAAGAGAGTTTGTGAAATAGCCTCTCGAAACAAAACGAAAATATTTTTTAATCCAGCTCCTGCGCAAAGAATTGATGCAGAGATTATAAAGATGACCGATATTCTCGTGGTCAATGAAACAGAGGCCAGAATTATTTCCGGTGAAAAATCTGGAAAATTGGAACAAGAGAAGATGATTGATAGACTGAGGGCCATGGGAGCAAAAACGGTTATATTGACCTTGGGAAAGAAGGGAAGTATTTTTAAGGATGGCCGGACCATCATATCCGTACCTGCTTTTTCGGTAAATGCGGTAGATAGTACTGCGGCCGGGGATGTTTTTTGTGGTGCCATAGCGGCAGAGCTCTCCAAAGGAAGCTCATGGGAGAATGCCCTTGAGTTTGCGACGGCAGCATCTGCCATATCGGTGACTAAGATGGGGGCACAACCTTCCATCCCAACGGAAAAAGAAGTGTTGGAGTTTTTAAAAAGCAATACCTTAAGAATTAAGGCCAAGGCTGATTTATAAAAATAAACCTAAAATATAAACCATTATGTATATAGTAGATAATTATCTGGCAGCCATCGTTTTTTGTTTTATCACCATGTTGTGTTGGGGTTCTTGGGGAAATACCCAAAAACTTTCCAGCAAAGAATGGCCATTTCAGCTTTTTTATTGGGATTATGCTTTAGGGGTATTTTTAATGACAGTGGTAATTGCATTTACAATGGGTTCGATGGGAGATCAGGGAAGAAGTTTTATTCCGGACTTGCAACAAGCCGATGGGCACTATGTTTTTTATGCACTTTTAGGAGGGGTTATTTTTAACCTGGCCAATTTACTCTTGGTCATCGCCATTGATATTGCGGGAATGGCCATTGCCTTTCCGATAGGAATTGGCCTGGCGCTTGTCCTGGGAGTCGTCACTAATTATATAGACAATCCGGAAGGAAATCCATGGTTACTTTTTTTAGGGGTCCTTTTTGTGGTCATGGCCATTGTTTTGGATGCCATGGCCTATAGACAGATTTCGGAAAAGATCAAAAGTGATTCCAGAAAAGGGATTATTATCTCTTTGTTAGCAGGGGTTGCTATGGGATTCTTTTATAAATATGTTGCGCTTTCCATGTCCATGGATTTTGTAACTCCTGAGGCCGGAAAGCTTACTCCTTATAGCGCATTGGTTATATTTGCCGTTGGACTATTCTTATCGAACTTTGCTTTTAATACCATAAATATGTACCGCCCCATTTCTGGGACCCCTGTTATGTATAAAGATTACTTTGTACAAGGATCGACAAAGCTTCATCTGATAGGGGTTCTCGGAGGTGCTATATGGGGCCTGGGAATGTCTTTTAACATTATCGCTTCGGAACAGGCGGGTCCCGCCATTGCCTATGGCCTGGGGCAGGGGGCTACCATGGTAGCAGCATTATGGGGGGTTTTTATCTGGAAAGAACTGAAAGGGCTCCCGAAATCCAAGAACTGGTTATTGATATTGATGTTTACCTTTTTTGTAATCGGAATAGGATTGATTATTTATTCAAAAGAAATATAAACCAGAAATTCATTTGATTTTTTAGAGTTGTATTAGTTAGCTTTATGTTAAAGAGGCCGCCTTCTATAAAGGCAGCCTCTTTTGTTTTGCAATATGTTGAAGCCTTCCATATAGTACGATGTACTGGCCAAATAGTCTCCCGAGTCCCAAGGTTTTTTTCACTCCATAGGACAGGAGGTGGCAGAATCAACCCTTTTGTTAGTCGTTTTCACACCTCTAAGTTACCAATATTTACTTTTATCTTTGGATAGGCATTAAATTCAACTAAAGAAAAGAGGCATCTAAAATGAAGATATTAAAGACATGCGATAAGGGACATAAATTTTATAAAAGCTCAGATTGCCCCACTTGTCCAATTTGCGAGGCTGAAAGAAAACCTAAAGATGGATTTCTTTCACTTCTTTCAGCCCCGGCGAGAAGGGCATTAGAGAATAACAATATTGCCACTTTGGAAGAGCTTGCAAATCATTCAGAAAAAGAGATACTCAGTTTTCACGGGTTGGGGAAAAGTTCTATCCCGATATTGAAAAATGCCATGAAAGAACAAGGCCTGTCATTTATAGGTGCAGAAGGATAGCAATTTTTAGCTACAATGGATTGAGCATACGGCATATCAAAAATTAAATTGGATTAAAAAGATTTTAAGATGAGAAAAATAACTGTTATGGCCATGATTACAATGGATGGGGTCATGCAAGCTCCGGGCGGGCCTGGAGAAGATAGATCGGGTGGTTTTGAATATGGTGGCTGGGTTGCGACCTATGGCGATGAAACCTATAAAAAAATATTGCAAAAGGAACTGGAACAAAGGGCCGATTATTTACTGGGCAGAAAAACATTTGAGATTTGGGAGGGGTACTGGCCTGAACATAGCGATTTTTGGCCAGGCATCAATGAGGGTACAAAATATGTTTTATCCAATACCAGAGGAGACTCACATTGGAAAAATACCGATTTTATAAAAAGTATAGCAGCTATTAAAAAACTTAAAAACTCGCATGGACCGGATATTCAGGTTTGGGGTAGTAGCAAACTCGTTCAGCTATTACTTAAGAATGACTTGGTGGACGAACTTTGGCTTAAAATTTTTCCATTGACATTGGGTACAGGGAAGAAACTGTATGGCGATGGAACCGTGCCAGCCGCATTTGCATTAACAGAAAGCACCATTACTTCAAAAGGAGTATTTATAGCTAAATATGAGCGTGCCGGCAAAGTTGGTACCGGTAGTGTGAAGGTCTGAAAATAAGTGAAATTTTTCAGCTGCCATATTGGGAATTACTATATAACCATAAAAAAGGCAGAATCTTATATTTTAAAGATTATTGGTTTTTATTAATATAAACTTAAATAAAGAGCCTATGAAGTTTAACATAGTTATAGCTATAAACCTAATATTGTCAATGTTGGTTACCGGTGTTTTCTGGGGCACATGGTTTACATTGACCCGCTCTATAGACCAATTTTCAGCAGCAGAATTTATACATATTGGCAAGGTCATAATTGCGAATGTTGCCAATCCCATGAAAATACTAATGCCGCTGACCATTTTATGGTTAATTGTTCTAACTGGCATGAAATACCCTACAAAGGGCAAGGATTTTTATTTGTTTTTTGGTTCGCTGTTGTTAATGATAACTACTTTATTGATAACTTTATTGGTTGAAGTTCCTATTGATGATGAAATTAAGACTTGGACAGTGAACAATATTCCCAATAATTGGGAATCCATTCGTGAAAAGTGGGCATGGTATCATGGACTGCGTACCGTAACCTCAATTTTTTCATTTGTTGTGCTATGTGTAGGCTCGGTTTTATGTAATAAAAGGCCTGTTTAAACTCAACAGCTAGTGGGTTCTTTTTAAAGCGTTTAATTTTTCATATGAGAAATTTGAATGATATAAGAAAACCTTATAAAGGATTCCATACCAATAATCTGCTAGTGCTTTCACTCTTGGTGGGAACACTGGATATTTTGGCGGCTGTTTTATTAACGCTGTATTATGGTGGAGACCCCATAAAAATGCTCGGTTATATTGCAAGTGGCGCCTTAGGCACGAAAGCTTTATCGGGAGCTTTATATTATGCAGTTATCGGGTTGTTCTTTCATTATGGAATAGCCTTTGTATGGACCGTGATTTTTATGTGGGTATATAAAAAAGTTCCATTTCTGTCACAACACAGAATTTTAACGGGCATGTCATACGGACTTATTATTTGGTCGGTAATGGACCTTATAATTATACCTTTATCATTAATCACCCCAGGTCCGTTTAATATTGCCCGCGCCATAACCGGAGCCTTAATACTTATATTGGCCATAGGGCTGCCACTTTCCTTTATAACAAAAAACAAATTTCCAAAGGGTTAAAGCCAATGTTACTAAAAAGTTGGCCTATTTGGTTTAAGATGACGCAATTGACCCTTTTATTGTGCGTAATCGCAACCCTTTAATTCCATGAATCCGTCTTAATTTTGGAATATAAAACAAGTCGAATTTAAAAATTAAACAATCATGTCAAAAAACACTGTAACATTACACCGTATTCTGGCCACTTCGCCAGCGAAAGTTTTTCGTGCATTTTCCAATGAAGATGCCTATGCATCATGGCTTCCTCCTTATGGTTTTGTCTGTAAGGTCCACCAAATGGAATTCAAGGAGAAGGGCAGCTATAAAATGTCTTTTACAAATTTTTCAACTGGTAATGGACATTCATTTGGGGGAGAATTTATAGAAATAAAAGAAGCAACACTGATTAAATATACGGATAGGTTTGATGACCCCAATTTACCAGGGGAAATGATCACTACCGTGCGGCTATCAAAAGTTTCATGCGGAACAGAACTGCACATTACACAAGAAGGTATTCCCGATGCCATTCCAGTGGAGATGTGTTATTTAGGCTGGCAGGAATCGCTGGAGAAATTGAAAAAATTAGTAGAACCAGAAATACCAGACGCATAGAGCGGGGATGATGAATAATCATACTTCATTAAATAATACATCCAAACCCAATACGGTTAGGCAGGAAAGATAGTTCGGGCATTGGGCAAATTATTAAGCAAAAGTAACATGAAACAATTAAAACAAGGAAAACAATGAAAACTCAGGTGATAGAAAACAAGAATAATAAAAGCATTCATACAAAAAATAAAATAGTCTTTTGGATAGCTACAAGCATTATATTTTTATGGGAAGGATTAATGCCATTGGGCACGCTCTTGTTTGCCCATGAATATTTTAACGCTGGTACCAAACCATTGGGCTATCCCGATTATTTTGCCTATTCACTAATTGTTTGCAAAATTATAGGGGCAACTGCCTTAATGTTGCCAAAACTGCCCATAAAGCTTAGGGAATGGGCATACGCAGGACTGACGTTCAATCTAGTTTTTGCGGTCATTAGCCATCTAGTGGTAGACAAAAACATCGGTTATATTTTAATGCCTGTTGTAATTGGGGCAATACTTTCAGTATCTTATTATCAAAACCAAAAAATTCAAAACAATGGCTAAAACTAACTACCAAACAATTGATGAATACCACAGCACATTCACTGGAGATGTTCTTAAAAGAATGCAGCGCATCCGGGAATTGGTGCATAAGGTTGCACCCGAGGCCAAAGAAGTGATAAGTTATCAAATCCCCGCCTTTAAGATAGACGACAAGTATTATTTAATTTATTATTGCGCATTTAAAAATCATTTAACGCTTTCCAGTCCATGGTCGGAGGCTATTTTAAAGAAATTTGAAGCAGATTTAAAAGGAATGAAAGTATCAAAATCTGCAATACAATTTCCACATAATATGGAATTACCGCTCGATTTAATAGAAAGAATTTTGAGATTTAGAAAGACCGAGATTTAGGCCACTGTTCAAAGATCATCTTTTTCTTCATTTGGGTTTAATGAAAAAAATAAAACCATCAGCATAAAGTATTAACTTTAGTTTACAGATGAAAAACGGAGGAAGGTTTTAAGCATATTTACTAATTAATTACACCAATTCTATGGCAAAAAGTAAATTATTAAGAATGGATAACGTAGGCATCGTGGTAGAATCTCTCGAGGATGCCATCACTTTTTTTACCGAAATGGGCCTAAAATTGGAAGGGCGGGCCACAATTGAAGGAGAATGGGCGGGGCGAGTTACCGGATTGGGCGATCAACGTGTGGAGATTGCCATGATGGTTACTCCCGACGGCCATAGTAGACTTGAACTTTCACGATTTCTTACCCCGCCAATTGTATCAGACCAGAGGACCGTCCCTGTAAACGCTTTGGGTTATTTACGGGCTATGTTTACCGTGCAAAATATAGATAATACGCTCGAAAGGCTCTACAAGCTGGGGGCAGAACTTGTAGGAGAAGTTGTCCAGTATCAGGACTCCTATAAGCTTTGCTATATCCGTGGTCCAGAAGGGCTTCTTATTGGCTTGGCAGAAGAGCTGGGCAATATATGAATTTTGCCCATGGCCGGTTTTATATAGCCCATAGTTGATGCCGTTACACAATTAACAATCCAGTAATAGGACATGAAAAAGAAGCAGAAAATGGAATTTAACCCAAACAACCCTATTGTTAAACTTTGCATCCAGGCCATGGAAATGGAAGGAAAAGGCAAAACTGAAGAAGCATACAGCTTATTTCTTCAAGCTTGGAATGAAGCAACAAATGATTTTGAAAAATTTCTTGCCGCTCATTATATGTCCCGGTATCAAAAGAATAGTTCCGATAACTTGAAGTGGCTCGAAACGGCCTTACAATTCGCCTTAAAAATAAATAATGCATCTGTTCAGAGTGCTTTTCCAGCGCTTTATATAAATATAGCCAAATGCTACGAAGATTTAAAAGATCCCGATAATGCAAAAAAGAACTACGAATTAGCTATTTCATATAAAAATAACCCTATCGACAAAGGCCCTTTTTATCATGGAACAAAAGCAGCTTTGCAAACAGGAGATCTATTAATGGCTGGAGGGAGTTCCAACTACAAGCCAGACCTTAAAATGAATCACATTTACTTTACGGCCCTGGTTAACGGTGCAGGACTTGCAGCCGCATTGGCAAAAGGCGCCGGACGTGAACGGGTTTATATTGTTGAACCGACCGGCAGTTTTGAAAACGACCCGAACGTTACGGATAAAAAATTTCCCGGCAATCCAACACGGTCATATCGCTCTACGGACCCACTTAAAATTGTTGGCGAAGTAACTAATTGGGTAAAACAAACCCCTGAGGAACTTCAAAACTGGCAAAAAAAATTGGCTAATTCCAAGCGAGATATCATCAATTAATCTCCGAACGATTTTTTTGATATTTATTTATAGTTGAGCCATCTTTTTTATAATGGGTACTTATTTATAAGCAAGCTATTAGTATCTTTATAATCTTAAGATGCATTAAAATTTAAAATTTTCTTATGAACAGAAGGAATTTTGTTAAGCAGACAGGCCTGCTTACGGCCGGTGCCATGGCCTTAAGCCATACCAATTTAATGGCACATGTTTTAAACAGCAGATCAATCAATCCGTTCGGGGTACAATTGTATAGCGTTCGGGATGTTTTGCCAAAGGATCCCGAAATGGTTATGAGGCAATTGGCAAAAATGGGATACAGGCAATTTGAGAGCTATAGCGGTCCGGAAGGATTTTTGTGGGGGCTTTCACCAAAAGAGATGCGATCATTTTTAAATGATATAGGGGTAAATATGGTAAGCACCCATTTTAATTATATGGAAGTTGCCAACAAACCGGATAAGTTGAAAAAAAATATTGAAATGGCCCAAGAAGCAGGCCTGAAGTATTTATTGTGCCCATATATAGGTGCACAGAAAACTTGGGATGATTGGAAAAGGATTGCCGAACAATTGAATAAAGTTGGTGAACAGGTAAATGAAAGCGGACTGAAATTCGGGTACCATAACCACGATTACTCATTCAAACCACTGGAGGGGGAGCTGCCCCAAGACTATTTAATTGAAAACACGGAACCCGAGTTTGTTATGTTCGAATTAGACCTCTGCTGGATCGATGTAGCAGGTGTGGATACAGCATTACATTTGCAAAAATATGGGAACCGATATGAATTATGTCATATAAAAGATTACACAATAATAAACGGTAAGCCTCATCAAAATGATCTGGGCCAAGGGAATGTTGATATTAAAAAAACGCTCAAAGCAGCCCTGGAAAGTAATATCAGGTATTTTATTGTAGAACAGGAGGAATATCCAAAAACGTCGCTGGAAAGCCTGGCATATGATGCAACTTATATGAAGGAACTTGAACTGTAAAGAACTTTTATGTTTCATAAAGACGGGTTGATTATTTTACTTCAATACTTGTGAAAAAATAATATAGCCAAAGAGGCTATTCCATATATGATGGGATAGCCTTTTTTATAAAACAAACATATCTGAAACACTTAATGTCCCTAACTTTTTACCCCTGGAAATTTATAGGGATGGTTTTTTTATATTTTGTGAACATGATCACGTAATTTATAATGGTAATATGGTATTATTATAAGAGGTTTTTTCATAGAAACATATTTTTTGTATAAATTTATTGCGATTTATATAAAAATAAAAGGTTGTTGCATTGGAAAAAGCAAATCTAAACATACATAAAACTTCAGCAGATAGTGATAACGACAGTTTATTTGATCATGTTTTCCGATTGTACTATGATAAATTGCTCCATATTGCTCTCGGATATTTGAATTGTAAGGAAGATGCCGAAGAGATCGTGCAGAACACCTTTTTAAAGTTATGGGAACGTCGGAAACAAATTGACAAAATAGCAAACCTGAACAATTATCTTTATACGCTAACAAAAAATGGTTGTCTGGATCTTGTAAAGCACCAGAAAATTAAAATAGGGTATTCCAGACAACATCAAACCATGCAACAGGAGTTCATCAACGATCAGGCAGCTTCGCTACTTATTGAAAATGAACTTAAAAGTAAAATAGACCAAAGCATAGAGCTTCTTCCGGAAAAATGTAGGCAAGTGTTCGTGAAAAGTAGGGTTGAAGGGTTGAAAAGAAATGAAATTGCAACCATTTTAAATATTTCCCCAAGGACCGTAGATAACCATATAGCGAATGCCCTTAAACATATGAAATTTCATTTAAGGGACTTTATATCCTTTCTTTTTTAATTTTTTAGAATTCTTTTTTAGGTAATCTTAACTTTTGAATCGTCTATATAATACTTAGGCATAGAATGGCATGGACGATTTAATATGGAAATACGTTAAGGGGGAGACCAATACACTCGAGTCGGAGCAGGTAGAAAACTGGATCAATGCCTCTGAAGGGCACCGCAAAAAATATCATTTGATAAAGGCAAAGTATGTATTGGGGACATTTGATGTAACCCAGGGCAATATCGATGTCGAAGCTAGGTTGACGAGTTTTAAAACTATGGCAACTAAACAACCAGCCCCATCTCTTAAGCCTTTGTTGAGGTATGCTGCGGCCTTTATTGTATTAATTGGTCTTGGTACGCTGTTTTTACTGATGAAGGGCGGCGATGTCAATATGACCGCACCTGAAAATGCAATAGTGCTTGAGATGGAAGATGGCAGTACAAGGGTGGTAACGGAAAATAATAAAGAAATTCTTAGAAATAAACAGGGTGAGGTAATTGGGGTACAACAAGAAAACGAACTGGTTTATACGAAGAAGGAGACAGCCGTCGGTACTGATCAGGTAAACTATAATACCCTTAAAGTCCCTTATGGGAAACGTTTTAATATAACATTATCAGACGGATCCAAGGTATATTTAAATTCAGGGACCTCCATGAGGTACCCGACTCAATTTTCCAATAAGGGGAACAGGGAGGTATATTTACAGGGGGAGGCTTTTTTTGAAGTAGCCAAGGATTCTAAACATCCATTTATAGTATCCTCTAACAATCTGAATGTTCGGGTTTTGGGAACTAAGTTCAATGTGTCCTCTTATGAAGAAGATAGTTCTGTGCAAACAGTTCTGGTAGAAGGCGCGGTAAGCTTGTATAATAGTGACGATAGTTACGATACTTCCAAAAAAACATACCTAACACCGGGACATAAGGCAATATGGGATAAAAAGCAACATGATATACAAGTTGAACAGGCCGATGTGTCCATATATACTTCTTGGATGGACGGTCAAATGGTTTATAAACATATGGCCCTTAAAAATATTTTGAAAAAGCTGGAGCGCCAATACAATGTAACGATTGAAAAGCCTTCCGATTCCTTGGGGAATCAAAAGTTTACTGCCACTTTTGACGGTACACAGTCGATTTATGAAGTATTGAAGACCTTTAAGAAGCACTATGGAATACAATATCGTATGGAAGGAGGAAAATTTATCATTAATAAATAAATATCAATTAACCTTTAAATAAAAATACAATGGATACAGACTAACTTTAAAAAGATCAAAAAGCACTCACAACGATAGTTACTTCTATAAAAGAAAATCGGAAAATGCGGCAACATTTCCCGATTTAGAAGTGATTAAATTTTATTAACCACAAACAGATTTATAAAAGTATGAAAAAACTACCTAATATAAGGGAAGAAATTCCCTTAGTTTTAAGTTATAGCTTAAAAATGAAACTTTCCGCCATACTGTTTTTCTTTATTCTCATCCAGGCAAACGCTAATTTAACTTATGGGCAGAAGGATAAAATATCATTACAGCTCGAACAAGTAAGCTTGGATAAAGTACTGAACAGTATTGAAAATCAAACCGATTACCGGTTTATTTATAAAGACGATGAAATTAATTATTCCCATTTGGTATCGGTACATGCAGATAAGCTGCCCTTGAGAAAGGTGCTGCCTAGGCTTTTTAAGGGCATGCAGATCGATTTTTATATAATGGATAATCAAATAGTCTTAAAACCAAGAAAGCCTGCCGTTCATAAGGGTTCGCTGCTAAAGCAGGTTCAGGTTAACAATATGCAACAGTCCGTTAAGGGCACCGTTGTCGATGAACAGGGACAGCCACTTCCCGGTGCAAGTATTATTGAAAAGGGTACCTCAAATGGGGTGGTGACCGATTTTGACGGAAATTATTCAATAACGGTATCGGGGCCAGCATCTATATTGGTATTTAGTTACGTGGGATTTGAAACCCGTGAAATGACCGTAGGAACTCAGACCACTATGGAAGTCTCCCTTTTGGCAAGTTCCCAAGGTCTTGAGGAGGTGGTTGTTGTAGGCTACGGGTCCGTTAGTAAGAGTGATTTAACGGGGGCGGTTTCAACTGTTGACTCTGAAACGATTAACGCCTTTCCTACAACCGATGTTCAACAGGCATTAAAGGGAAGATCGGCCGGTGTCAGGGTAGTACAGAATTCCGGACAGCCCGGCTCGGGAGTGCAGGTACAGGTACGCGGAGGAAATTCCTATTTAGGGAACAACAATCCTCTGTACGTAGTTGACGGGTTCCCGATTACCGGCGGGATTGATTTTTTGAACCCTACCGATATCGAGAGCATTAATATCCTAAAAGACGCTTCTGCAACGGCTATTTATGGCTCCAGGGGCGCCAATGGCGTAGTGATGATTACCACCAAGGGTGGGAGCAAGGGACGACGGGGTAATATTAATGTTCAAAGTTATTACGGGATACAGACCGTTATTGATACCTATGAGCTGCTCAATAACAGGGAATTTGCCCAAGTTGCGAATGCGGCAGCGGCGAATGAAGGAATCTCGGCGCCGTTCGACCTGAACAATTTACCAACCGTTGAAACGGATTGGCAAGATATAATTTTTAGGGAAGCGGCCATTCAGAGCCATACTATTACTTTTTCCGGAGGAAGTGAGTCGTCTTCCTATTCTGCCTCTGCAAATTATTTTGAAAACGATGGTATCATCATAGGAACGGGACAGAAACGGGGATCGGCCAGGCTTACTTTAGATCAAAAAGTGAACGATTGGGCGCGCATAAATGCCAACACCGTGGTAACACGGTTACAAATCGACGATGCAAATGTCAACAACGGCAATAGCGGAAGCAATATTTGGTCTGCCGCATTACAGGCCCCGCCAATGGTGCCCCCTTATGATGAAGCAGGAGGCTATAGCCCTGTCGATAGCTATCCTTTTAGTCCTGTGTCCATAAACAACCCATTATTGTACAATGAGGTGAAAAATCAAGTACTTTCTTCTAAAATGTTGGCCAATATGGCATTGGAACTAAGTTTTAACGAAAACCTAAAATTAAAAATCCAAGGTGGTACCGAGCAGGAATTTAGGGAACGGAATTACTATTCGCCGTCCATTTTAGTGAAAACGTCCCCTCAGGGTAATGCCGCTACCGATATTACCAGAGATGTATCTTACCTAAATGAAAATATACTTTCTTATGATAAAAATATAGGTGAAGACGATAAATTGTCAGCAATTGCAGGTTTTACCTATCAAACTTTTAAAAGGAGGTATAACCGTTCAAGTGCCACGGGTTTTCCAAACGATATTTTGGAAAATAATGCATTGGGAGGGGCAGAAAACACCAATCCTAATGAGTCTTCTGTGACGGATTGGAAATTACTTTCATGGTTGGGGCGTGTAAATTATAACCTGGATAATAAATACCTTTTTACGGCCAGTATCCGTGCCGATGGTTCTTCCCGATTTGGAGAAAATAATAAATGGGGGGTATTCTCTTCCGGGGCCTTTGCATGGCGGCTCAGCAATGAAAATTTCCTTAAGGACTGGGAAAGCCTTTCTGATATGAAATTGAGAATAGGGTATGGGCAAACCGGGAGTACTGCAATCAATTCTTACCAGTCTTTAAACACCCTTGGGCAGGTAAGGGCTACCTTTGGGAAATCCGATGCTATTGGTTATGCCAGTGTTTCGGCACCAAACCCGAACTTAAAATGGGAGACAACGACACAATTGGGAATAGGTTTGGATATGGCCTTTTTAAACAATAAATACAGATTTACGGTAGATTATTATAAAAAGAACACCAAAAACTTACTCGCCATTATCCCATTGCCCGGTTCTACCGGTTTCACCTCTCAGATTACCAATCTGGGGGAAATACAGAACACCGGGATGGAGTTTAGCCTCGGGGCCATTTTTGGGAAAAATGATTTTACCTGGGACGTTTCCGGGCAATTGTCTTATAACCGGAACGAAGTTATTACCATTGGCCAGGATATTTTGGGGGCGCCTTTGGACATTCCCTTTAGTTCTTCGGTAAATATCGCCAGGGAGGGAGAACCCTTGGGGATGTTTTATGGATTTCTTGAGGATGGATACGACGATCAGGGAGTCATTAAATACAAAGACTTAAATGAAGATGGCGTTATCAATAACGACGACCAGACTATTTTGGGAAATCCATATCCCGATTTTGTATTTGGGCTGAACAGTACATTGGCTTATAAAGATGTTAGTTTAAATATATTCCTTGAAGGATCGCAAGGGAACGAATTGTTCTGGGCAACCGGGGGCTATATAGCCAATTCATTTAGCACCGGCGGTAACCAACTGGTAGATGTATATAAGGATTATTGGACACCCGATAATACCGATGCTGCTTATCCGGCCCCCAGTGAAAATAGGTCCCAATTGCGTACATCGGACCGTTTTGTGGAGGATGCTTCATATATCAGGCTTAAAAATGTGAAATTGGCATATGATTTACCAGTGGATAAATTGGATGTTGGCATTTCGGCCTTGCAATTATATATCAGTGGACAAAACCTACTCACCATTTCAGATTTTCCGGGCCTGGACCCTGATGTTAATACGCGGGCTTCCACCGGGGACCTAAGAATAGGGATTGCACAAACGCCCTATCCGAATGCCAAGACCTTTACCTTGGGATTAAATATCAAACTATAACAAAATATATAAACAACGAAGACATGAAAAAACTATTCATACTTCTGATCATTGCAACGGTCAGCAGATCGCTTGTTCAGTGCGAAGGGGCATTGGAGGAATCTCCCGAGAGCCTTCTTGTCAAAGAAAATTTTTATCAAAACGAAGCAGATGCTTTTGCCGCTTTAACGGCCGTTTACGGTACTTTTAGTTCAGCCGGAGATTATCCTACCATCTATTATATGGCTCTTCTGGAGAACAGGGCGGATTATTCTAATGGAAGGGGTAGCCAGGCCGGGATCAGTAAATACGACGTTCCTTTGGACAATACGACCCAAAGCAGGGTCTTTAATGCCTATAACGACCTGTATTTAGGGATTAACCGGGCCAATGCAGTTATCGGTAATTTACCGGGTATCGAAGCTATGAGTGCCCCTGTAAAAGCACAATATATTGCTGAAGCCAAGTTCCTAAGGGCTTTTTTTTACATGAACCTTGTTAAGTACTGGGGGGGAGTGCCCATTCGTTTGGAGGAATTTACCTCACTGGATCAAATAGCCGCCCCAAGGGCTTCTGCACAGGAAATATGGGACTTGGTAATTAATGATTTAACGGAAGCGCTTCCGGATTTGGCGGATTCATTTCCCGAATCAGAGAGCGGGCGTGCTACGGTATGGGCGGCAAAGGCAGCTTTGGCCGACGCCTATTTAAATACTGAAGATTGGGCCAATGCGAAGGAAATGGCCAATGATATTATAGATAACGGTCCATACACACTGGTAGAGGTAGGACAGGCCAACGATTTTATGAAAATCTATGGCCCCGATGTCGTAACGCATGCCGAAGATATTTTCTCGGCACACCAAACAGCCACTAACGGAAATGCCATAGCCTTATATATTCACAGGGCCAATACCGGGTATTCGGTCGGGGGTTATCATGCATGGCTTCCCGCTGAAAATTCAGTAATCGGTACCAGTTGGGATACGGCCGATCTGAGGCGTCAATTTAGTATCTATACCGAATATACCGATGTAAATGGGGTTGTACAGCCTCTTCCGGATGACTCCCCGATGCTTTTTAATAAATATAGGGATCCTGGTGCTACCAATGGTTTTCAGGGGAGGAATAATGTGCCTTTTTACCGTTTGGCGGAAATGTACCTCATTTATGCGGAGGCATCTAGCGAAGAGGCCGGAGGGCCCGATGCTCTGGCCACCGAACGGTTGAATATTGTACGGAGAAGGGGATATGGGTTGCCGCTCAATAGTCCGTCCGCTGAGGATTATCCTGAGGGGATGAGCGCTACTGCTTTCAAGGATGTGGTCTTAAAAGAGCGGGCTTATGAATTAAATTTGGAAATGAAGCGTTGGAACGATCTCTTGAGGACCGGGAGGGCACAACAGGCAATTGAAGCAACGGGAAAGGCATGGAGCGATACAAGCTTGTTGTTCCCATTGCCCGTGGATGAAATTAATAACAATCCCGCATTAAGTCCCAGTGATCAAAATCCGGGGTATTGAGTCATATTATGTAATAGGGGGAATTGAATAATTTTTATTTGATCCCCTTTTAAAAGGATTTAATAATGAAAACATTATATCGAAAAAGGGAAAATACCTGCTCATGGAGTTTTCTGTTAAAACAGATATCCCTATATATTGGGTTTTGTTTTATGTTGGGATGTACGGGCATTCCTGACGAAAAGTCCGTCGAATCGGATATCAGCTCAAAACCAAATGTATTGATAATATTGGCAGATGATTTGGGATATGGAGACTTAGGGGCCTATAATGAACAATCTTTGGTACCTACACCAAATTTGGATACCTTGGCCTTACAAGGTGTTAAGTTTGTCAATGCCTATTGTCCCATAGCTGTTTGTTCTCCTAGTCGTTATGCCCTGATGACCGGTACTTACCCATGGAGGAGCTGGAATGTTTCCGGGGTCATGCGCAATTACGAGCGGTCCATGATGGCACCAGGACAGTTAACCCTGCCGGCCATGTTTAAGGCCTCGGGATATACCACTGCCGGTTTTGGTAAATGGCACCTAGGGGCTTCTTTTCCCACAACCGACGGAAAAAAACCAATAGGACATGGTAAATTTTACGACCCGGATAATGGCGCTAATATTGATTTAACGGGCGCTGTCCATGACGGGCCTATAGATCATGGTTTTGAGCAATGGTTGGGCTTTAGTTGTGCCAGTGAATGCTGGGTTTTGAAAGATAAAACCATTATAGGTGCTATGCAGCACGATTATTATACGGTAGAAAAGCATTCACAAGCAGGAAAAATAAAACAAATTCCCATGGATAGTTATCTTCCCATGATTACAAAGGCCTCACAAAACTTTCTAAAAGAAAAAGTTTCCAAAAAGGGAAAGCCGTTTTTTTTGTATTACGCGCCCTATGTTCCCCATGTTCCTTTAGCTGTTAGTAAGTCTTTTTTAGGAAGAACCCCGGCCGGGGCATATGGGGACTATGTTCATGAACTTGATTTCTATATTGGCGAATTGCTCCATACATTGGACAGTTTGAAATTGTCTGATAACACTGTCGTACTCTTTGCCAGTGACAACGGTTCGGCATTTAGAACTACCTATCAAGGGATGAACGCCTCAAATGCAGCCAATAAACTGCCAGGGCATTTTCGCGACACCATGGGCATTTATAAGGCACCTGCCAGTTCTTCTTTATCAGAAAAAGTACATAGCCCTAATGGGGCGCTGCGCGGTATTAAGAGCACAGCCTGGGAAGGTGGCGTAAGGAGCCCTTTAATTGTACGTTGGCCGGGGCATTTCCCTAAAGGGCTAACAACAGCAGCGCTTTTTGGCATGAACGATGTTATGGCAACCCTAGCACCGCTTACTGGATATATGTTAAAAGGGGGCGTAACTACAGATGGAATGAACTTATTGCCTGTGTTTTACGGGAAAGGAACAAAGAGTCGTAAATCCATAGTAGTTCAATCGGGAAACAATATTTATGGGTTGCGTAATGAAAAATGGAAATATATTGAAATGCCATTAAAAGAAGGAGGGACTTATGATGAATTGTACAACCTCGAAGAAGATCCTTCTGAAAATCATAACCTGGCAACTGTATATCCCGAACGGTTAGAGCAGATGAAAAAAGAGTTAGAGCAAATATTACAGGGGCAATCCACAACTGTAAAAACAAATTGAAAATCTAGTATAGGATAACTGAAAAAAATAAAATATGAACACAAAAAAGTACATAAGAGTATTGGCAATATTTTTACTGGTAACTACCAGTTGTAGGTCGAAACAAATGGAAGACAAAACAGGAATTGGGTCCCCACAAACAGCGGATGTTATTGTTTACGGCGGGACCTCTGCGGCTATTACAACCGCAGTCCAAGTAAAGAAAATGGGAAAATCGGTCATAGTGATCTCGCCCGATAAACATCTGGGCGGATTGTCTTCTTCCGGATTGGGCTATACAGATACCGGAAATAAAGAAGTTATAGGTGGGCTCTCAAGGGAGTTTTACCAGCGCATATATAATTACTATGCAAAAGATAGCGCATGGAAATGGCAGACCAGGAAGGATTATGGAAATGTAGGACAGGGAACACCGGCCATTGACGGTGCCAATAGGACTATGTGGATATTTGAGCCTCATGTGGCCGAGCAGGTATTTGAAGATTTTGTTTCAGAGTACAATATCCCGGTTGTTCGCGATGCTTATTTAAATAGGGAAAGTGGTATTGTTATAAAAGACGGGAACATTCAAAGTATTACGACTACAGACGGTCAAAGGTATTCAGGGACCGTTTTTATCGATGCTACCTATGAAGGCGATCTTATGGCATTGGCAGGAGTACCTTACACTGTGGGAAGGGAATCCAATACAACCTATGGGGAACGATGGAACGGGGTACAAACCAATGTTTTTCAGCACCCCCATAATTTCGGGGATCTGCATGTCAACCCATATAAGGTGCCGGGAGATCCCAATAGCGGTTTGGTAATGGGCGTCTCGAAAGAAGGGCCCGGAAATTACGGGGAGGCCGATGACAAAGTACAGGCCTATAATTTTAGAATGTGCCTTACGCAGTTGGACGAAAACAAGGTTCCTTTTAAAAAACCTGCCAATTATAATCCAGAACGCTATGAACTTTTGGCAAGGGTGTATGCAAAAGGCTGGGATCAGACCTTTCAAAAATTTGACCCAATACCGAATTTAAAAACCGACACCAATAATCACGGTCCTTTCAATACCGATTATATCGGGATGAGCTATGATTATCCGGAAGCGGATTATAAGCGCCGGAAGGAAATTGTAAAGGAGCACCGGGAATACCAACAGGGGCTTATGTATTTTATAGCTACAGATCCCCGTATTCCGGGGAAAGTCCGAGAAGAATTTAAAAAATGGGGATATGCAAAGGATGAATTCCAGGACAATGGAAATTGGCCCTATCAGATATATGTAAGGGAGGCCCGTAGGATGTTAGGGCAGTTCGTAATGACAGAGAACGAGATCTTGGGTAAAAAGAAAGTTGAAAAATCTATCGGTATGGGGTCTTATACAATGGATTCCCATAATGTACAACGGTACATTACCAAAGATGGGTTTGTGCAAAATGAAGGGGATATCGGTGTGCATCCCCACGAACCCTATAAAATTGATCTGGGCACCATACTCCCCAAGAAAGGTGCATGCACTAATTTGATTGTGCCGGTAGCGGTGTCGAGCTCTCATATCGCCTTTGGTTCTATCCGTATGGAACCGGTATTTATGATCCTAGGGCAAAGTGCAGCAACACTAGCGGTGATGGCTATTGAAACAAGCAAAGCTGTTCAGGATATAGCCTACGCAGATTTGAAAGCACAGTTGCTCAAAGATGGGCAACGCCTCGAGTTGGAAAAACATTAAAACAGGCTATGATTTCATTTTTGATATCCATCGCGGCATTAATCCTAGGTTATTTTTTATATGCCACTTTTTTGGAAAAAGTGTTCGGCATCGATAGGAACCGGACCACGCCGGCTTACCATTTAAAAGACGGCGTGGATTTCATTCCCCTCCCTACTTGGAAGATTTTTATGATACAGTTTCTTAATATTGCAGGGCTTGGGCCTATTTTTGGCGCCATTGCAGGTGCCATGTTTGGACCATCGGCCTTCTTGTGGATTGTACTGGGGAGTATCTTTGCAGGCGCGGCTCATGATTATTTCTCCGGGATGCTGTCCGTGAGGCATAATGGATTGAGCATTAGTGAGATTTCCGGAATTTATTTAGGTTCTTGGTCCAAACATTTAATGCGGTTCTTTACCATCATCCTTTTATTATTTGTAGGGACTGTTTTTATGATGGGCCCTGCTAAAATTATCGATGGAATGAGCAGCCATATCCTGAATTTCTGGATATGGGTGTTTATTATTCTCTGTTATTATTTTTTCTCTACATTGTTGCCGATAGATAAGCTTATCAGTAAGTTATATCCAATATTTGGTATTGCGATGTTTGTAATGACCATTGGCTTGATCATGGTGCTCTTTACCGGAGAGTACCATGTTCCCGAAATTCAATGGGGAAATTTGCACAATATGACAAGTTATCCGGAACAAACCCCAATGTTTCCGATATTATTTGTAACAATTGCCTGCGGTGCTATTTCAGGTTTCCATGCCACCCAATCCCCTTTAATGGCCCGTTGTATCAAAAGCGAGAGAAATGGAAAATTTGTTTTCTCTGGTGCAATGATTACCGAAGGTGTCGTTGCCTTGGTATGGGCGGCCGTATCGATGGCTTATTTTGGCGATGTTAGAGGATTGAACATAGCTATGGAAACCCATGACCACAATACTGCTTGGGCGGCTAATGAAATTTCCTTGAATATGTTGGGGGGAATTGGCGGGGTCTTGGCACTAATAGGTATCGTAGCTGCCCCCATTACCTCTGGTGATACAGCCTTTAGGTCCTGTAGGTTGATTCTGGCAGATATTTTTAAGTTGGATCAAAAGAAAGTCAATAAAAGACTTTATATAAGCATTCCTTTATTTATAACGGCCTTTGTGCTTACCCAAATAGAATTCGATATACTATGGCGTTATTTTGCATGGAGTAACCAAACATTGGCGGTGGTGGTACTTTGGACCATTACGGCCTACCTTATCAGGGAACAGAAATTGGCTTGGGTGACCTATGTCCCTGCCGTTTTTATGACCATGGTCAGTGCCACATATATCTTAATAGCCCCTGAAGGTTTTGAGTTGCCCAATATCTATGCCTATATAGGTGGAGCCTTTTTAACGTTGTTGGTTATACTGTTATTTCAAAATTATGTCAACAACAAACAGGGAAATATTTTAAAAGCCATAAACATATGGAAATAATGTCAAAAAGGGTAGGCGTTAGAAAATACCTGTTAGCAATCAGTAGTTTTTTAGTTGTAGCGTGTTCCAGTAATTCCCGGCAGGTAAAAGTGATTAATGCCGGGATTCCTGGAAATAATTCCGAAGAATTACTAAACCGTATACGGAGCGGATTTCCTTTGCCAATACCTGATATTGCAATAATTATGGTAGGAACAAACGATATGCTGAATACCGGTAAAATGTTGACCTATCATGATTATGAACATAATTTAAAGCTTTTGGTAGCATATTTTCAAAGAAAAGGGTCAAAAGTTATTTTGGCAAGCCCACCGCCTATAGACAGCATTTATTTATTTGAAAGACATGACAAAAAGGATTTTTTGCAATCACCAAATGTGAAGCTCGATTCTGTTAGAGAAAAAGCAAGACAAGTAAGTGCTGCCCTTAAAACGGGATTTGTGGATGTTTTCAAAGCGTTTAAAAACAAAAAGATCCCCGATCACAATCGGGATATTTTTATCCAGAATCCCATTAATACGGGTCAAAGGGATGGTGTGCACCCGACAGCCGAAGGAGCCAGGTTGATAGCCAGGTTGATGGCCGGTTATATACAAGACAATGGACTATGCCGGTCCGGGTGCAGCATATATTGTTTGGGCGATTCCATTACCTATGGGAAAGGGCTCAAAGGTGAAGGGTCAACCAATGGCGAGACGTACCCGGCTTTTTTGTCAAGGCTGCTGCACTAAAAACAAGGGGGGTGAAGGCCCTTTTGCATATAATTTAAATATAACAGGGACATTGTATAAGGGATTGTGCCACTGCACTTAATTTATATCGGATCGGGCTCAAAGGCATTGTTTGTATTTATTTTAATCCCGCCACCACTTTTTGCATCTAAGTATAATATGGCATGTTCCTTGTTTCGGAGAATTGTAGAGGGCCATTCTTCGGTAATTTCAGAAAAAAGGGTCTTTTTAACGGCCTTTGCCTTTGTTTTACCCGGCACCACACAAAACATATACAGGGAAGAGAGCAATGTGGGAATTGTGACCGTAATGGCCCGTTCGGGAACCGATGCCATGTCGGGAAAACAACCGTCGTTAACCTGTTGCATTTTACAATCAGCGTCCAAGGTTACAATTTTCACCGCTTTGCCATCTTTAAAATCCGCAGTATGCGGATCGTTAAATGCCAGGTGGCCATTTTCACCGATACCCAGACAGGCTATATCGATAGGGAAATTCGATAATAACCGTGCGTATCTATGACATTCAACCTCAAGGTCTTTTGCCCGTCCATTGATGTAATGAACACTTTTAAAATTAACTGCGCCAAAAATACGTTCCTTTAGATAGTACCCAAAACTTTGTGGGTCCTCCATGTTCAGCCCAATATATTCGTCCATATGGAAGGCATTCACCCTGCTCCAATCTATGTCCTGATTGGAAACTAATCGATTTAAAAGCTCATTTTGGGAAGGAGCTGCTGCAAAAACCATGTTTATTTCCTTTTTTACGGTCAATAATTCCTGGATTTTATTGGAAACATCAAGTGCTGCAGCAATTCCGATTCCACTTCTATCTAATAACAAATTGATTTTAAGTTTATCTTTATATATAGGGCTCATTAATTACCTTTCTTTATATTCGTTTACCGGATCCGTTATGGAGCCGTATTTTGTTTTGTCGTATGTTTTTACATCTTCAAAAGAAATAAATTCAAACCTAACTCTGTACTTAAAACACGTATTGTAAACCTCAAAAAACGTATATTTTCGGTTATGTTTTGAAAGGTGTGTTTCTTTTGGATTATACCCATAAAAAGAAATGCCTTTTTATCAAAGAGTAGGGACATCTATTTTTTGATATTTCAGCCTAGGTTCCATATAAGGGGTTAAAGGCTATTTTCATCGCCACGGTGAAAATGCATTTTTCTGTATTGTCCGGGACTCATGCTTTTAAATTTCTGAAAAATCCTAAAGATGTTTTTATAATCGCTGAAGCCTACCATCCTAGCGGCTTCTATAAGGGATAGTTCGGTAGTGATCAGCAGTCTTGAAAATTTTTCGACCCGCACCAGTTGGATGTATTGATAAATGGTGGTACCGGTTTCCTTTTTAAAGGTCTTTTCCAGGACACGCCTGGACATGGGAACCATATCGATGATTGTTTTTACGGAAATGGATTCGGCATAATTTTTTTCGATGTATTGAATTATCTGCCCAACATATTTATTGGAGACCACAAGCCTTTCGGTCGATTCCCTGGTAACGATGCTAATAGGTTTTATAATGACGTCAACAGGGGGGATTACTTTTTTGTTAAAGAAAGAATTTAAAAGCTCCCCGGTTAAAAAACCACCGTTGACAACGTCCAATTCAATAGACGACAGTTTGGGATCGGATATGTTGCACAACAGGTCATCGTTGTCCACTCCCAATACCGAAATCTCATTAGGGATATGGATTCCGGAGATTTTGCACAGTTCCGTGATGTGCAGTGCATGCTGATCGTCGCATGCAAACAGTGCAATGGGCTTTGGCAGATTTTCCAGCCATTTTCTTAAATTCTTATGGTTGACCTCCAACTTTTCATTTTGTTCCTCTTCGCTTGAATTGTACAGAATTACCTCGCCCCCTTTTTTTTCAATAGTGGAAATATATCCTTCGCCCCGCTCGCGCATCCATACTGTTTTTTTTACGTCATAATAAGCAAATTGGCGATACCCTTTCCTGTAAAAAAAATTGGCGGCCATGACCCCCGCATTAAAATAATCACCTGTAATATTGGAAGTTTGCTTGTTTCTCTCTTTATAGTTTTGGGCAATGATGGGAATGTTTAATTCCGTCAGCAAATGAATGTCTATTTCGTCGAATTGAGAGATAATGGCATCCGCTCCCCATTTTTTAGCCCATTTTATAACCCCTTCGGCTCCATAGAGCTCTTTATAGTACAATGGAAGCCTATAGAAATTCCACAAACAGGATTCTTTGGAGTAGTGTACGATCCCTTTCAGTAATTTCCTATTGTAATCACTGGACAAATCTGTTAATAGGAGTATTTTTTTCATAGGTGTTTTTTCATTGGACCGATAGTTTAAACTATGTATTTATGTGTGTCTATCAAGGGGTTATGGGCAAATATAGAGATAATCCTGCAAGTTGCCTGTATCGGCCTTGCAGGATTTTTTCAGCTAACTCAACATGATTTTTATTGTTCCACGTCCCACCAAACACGCTTTAACCAGTCGTCTTCACCTATTCTGGAAACAGCTTCTTCATAACTGCTTGTGTTTAGTTCCGCCTCTTGGCTCGGGTATTCCATCCTGCGGGGCATTTGTCCATTGGATTGGTTAAGGGACGGGACATAATTATGAAAAGTAACCTCGGGCATGCCGGAACGGCGATAGTTCGACCAGGCTTCCATGGGGTCCAATATATGCAATACCCATAGTTGTGTATTGATGTCCATAAGCTCTTGCCCGGGGGTGAGCGGGTTGGCATTGCTAAAGGCCGTAACATCGCTTTCATTTACTTCGGCGCCAAATATACGCCATTGCCTTACGGAGGCTTCTAGCCCATTCTTGTAATGTTCTGCGGCCGAACCCGGAACGTTCCAGCCCCTAAAAGCAGCTTCGGCCAGTAAAAACTCGACTTCGGCATAGCCAATATTGATAAAGGGCGCATCAAAAGCCTGAATGTATTTTGATGCACGCAGCAGGCTGTACCGGTATTCAATGGCCACTTCTTCGCCATTATAATTTATAGTCACCGGACCGCCGGGATATTTTGAGTTGGGATCCCAGGCATACCTTTGTGCCTGCATGGTGGAGGCAGCATAGGGTCCGCCACGTTCATTTAAGACCAGATCGGTAACATCGGTCCGGTTTTCATCCCTTAATTGAATGGTAGCATAATATCCATTGAGCAACCGCGGATCGTTCATGGCCTCCATGACTTCCACGATTTCGGTTGTAAGCCAAAACTCGCTCCCCCTGTCCGCACTGGACCCATATATTAAGTTTGCCACTCCATTTCCTTTTCCTATGCCCGTGGATGGGTTGCGGAAATCTTCATAGGTAACTGCGCAAATGTCTTCATTTGAAGTAAATACACCAGCTGCAACGGCCGTTTCTGCTTCTTGTTTGGCTTTTGCAGGATTTACCTTTACCAGCCGCATGGCTATGCGGAGCCGCAATGAATTTGCATATTTTTTCCACTCATTGATGTTGCTGTCGTATATGGCATCGTATTTGGCCAGTGGCTTGGAGGCGTCCAAAGCCTTGGAAGCTTCATCGAGTTCTTTAAAAAAATCATTGTAGATATCTTCCTGCCGATCGTATTGGGTAATGAGCTTATCTTCCAGATATCCCTTTCCTGCGTCAAAATAGGGGATATCACCATAATAATCGGTCAACCTTAAAAAGCACTGTACTTTTATTATCCTGGCCATGGAGTTTATATTAACAAGTGCCGGATCATCTTTGGTCGCATCGATTAAGGTGATGGTTTTATTGATGACATCCGGATAGTATTTCAACCATAGCCGTGACATTTCGGGCGCACTTTTTTGTGCGTTTCCACCATATTCTACCATTCCCCATAGCCCGGTCCACTGATTCATAAAACCGCCCGGATAATAAAAATATCGTGTTTGATCTTGCCAATTGGCGCCGGGTAGAAACTCAATGGTGGTTAGCATAATTTCTGGGTCGATTGTAGCTGAGGTATTCGGGTTGGTGTTCAGGTCATCAAAATTGGAACATCCCAACCACGATAGGCTCGCTATAATGAGGATGGAATATGTTTTTATATTTTTCATCTTTTATTTTTATTAGAATTTAACGTTTAATCCAAAACCGATAGTCCTTCTGGATGGCAGGGAGCCGTATTCGAATCCTTGACCGTTTGAAGAATTATATCCGGATTCCGGGTCTATGTTCTTAACCTTGGAATATAAAGTTGCCAAATTTCTGCCATAAAGAGATAGGGATACGCCCGTTAACGGGGTCTTGTCCAAGATCCTAGATGGAATGTTGTACGAAAGGTTCAATTCCCTTAATTTAATATAGGAGGCATCATCGATAAAAGGCTCGGGGGAATTGGAGGCTACGTTCGTCCAATAATCCTGAGGGTCTACATATACGTCATTGGGGACATATTCCGGGGCTTCTTCGGTACCGATATTTTTAACCCCTTGACCTATATATCCGCCTGTGGGAACCCAATCTTCGGTAGTTTCCCCGGCAGCAATACGCGCTGCTTCCGAAGCATACCACCCGGCACGCCCTTCAAGGGTTTCTTTGGTGGTCCCCATTTGATTGGAAAGCATGTGGCTCATGGAAAAAATATCCAATCCCCATTTCATGTCAAATAAGACCCTTAGACTAAAATCCTTGTACCTGAACAATTGATTAAGTCCCGCGGTGAAATCGGGGACCCCATTTCCCAGAATTTCATTTTCGCTTTCGTAGGTGGGCATCCCGTTTTCAAAGATAACCGCACCATCTTCATTGCGTTTAAAAGGTTTGCCCACAATGACCCCGTAATTTTCACCTTCCATAGCATAGATATAAGTGTCCAACCACCGTGCTTCTGCCAGGGTATAGGTTTTTATGTCGGGGTGCAATGCCACGACCTCATTGTTGTTATTGGCATAGGTCAGGGTAGCGTCCCAATGAAAGTCCCTGGTCTCTACCGGGGTTACCGATAGGGCCACCTCAAAGCCTTTATTGACGATTTTTCCAGAATTAATGGAAGCGCTATTATATCCGGTGGTCGTGGAGGTGGTAAGTTCCAGTATCTGGTCCACGGTTTCCTGATTGTAATAACTTACATCCAGTTTGATCCTGTTTTTGAAAAACCGCAGGTCGGTTCCCACTTCATAGGAGTTGGTGCGGGTGGGTTTGAGGTTTTTATTGGGAACCACCGTAGATTTGATTTCCCCCAAAGAATAATCGTTAAAGGTAAAATCGTACAGGCCATAATTCAGTCCCAATTTATAAGGATCGGTGTCACCACCGACCTGTGCCCATGAGGCCCTCAATTTTCCAAAAGAAAGGAACCCTTTGTCCATATTAAATAGGCTTGAAAAAACCAAACTTCCGGATAGGGATGGGTACCAATAAGAACGGTTGTTGGACGAAAGCGTTGATGAAACATCGTTTCTCCAGGTAAAATCCAAATATGCAAAATCGTCGTACCCAAGGTTCACGGCACCGTACACCGAGTTTACCTGCTTTCTGTATAAATCGTTGGAGAGGGTATAGGTGCGGTAGTTCAGTATGGATTTAAGTCCGCTTAGCACTTCGTTAACCCCGCTGTTTACATAGGTCTCACTTTCGTTGTACCGAATGTTGCCGGCAATGAGCGAAGAAACGCTAAGTTTGTTAAATTTCTTATCGAACCGGAGCATTGCCTCAAAATTATTTTCAACTACCGAGACCTGCCTGTGGACAAAGCTGCCATCCAATTGTGTAGGGGAATGCCTGGGTGTAAAATCATCCGACTTAAAGGTATAAAAGTCTGTTCCTCCATTTAGGCGCATGGAAAGAAAAGGAAGGATCTGATAATTTAATTGGAGGTAGCCCATGACCCGTTTCTTCTCGGAGTTGTTGCTCATTTCATTGATGGTCCAATAGGGGTTTATACGGTAGATATTCCCCCCGTTCCAGTCCACATACCTGCCTTCTTCGTCTTTGTAATTTTCGGAAAGCCATTTTTGGTTAAAATTGGGGGCAATACCGATAATGGCATTGCCCACATTATTTGGGTGGTCGGACAATGCCGGTCTGTTTTTTACATCTTCAATGGTATAGTTGACCCTTCCCTGTACGGTCAGCTTTTCCCCAAAATCCGACTTTCCATTGAGCATGAAGGTAGTGCGCCTCATATCGGAATTGGGGACGATATCATTATAATTCATATCCGAAACAGAGGCCCTAAAACCATTTCCGCTTGAAAAAGAAACGGAGTTGGTGGTGGTCCCACCGGTTCTGAAAAAGGATAATATATTGTCCGGAACATTCTGGTAAGGCTTCAGTTCGCCATTGTAGATATATGTGCTTAGGGAAGGGTCCAGTTTTGCGCCCCAGGCCGCTTGTGTTGTTGTTTGCCCATCATCTAAAGTAATGGGCGCCTCACCATTGCGGCCTTGTCCGTATTCCCTTTGGTAATCGTCAAAGTTCGAGGCCAGTTTTACAAAATTAAACCTCGAAGAAAATTCAATGCCCAAACCGGTTTTCTTTTTCCCCGATTTGGTGGTTATCAATATTACGCCATTGGAAGCCCTGGATCCGTAGAGTGCGGAAGCCGAGGCGCCTTTTAATACAGAAATCGTTTCTATGTCTTCCGGGGAAATAGCACTTAGTCCGTCCCCATAATCATAGCCTCCCCATTTATCGGCTTGCCCCAATTGTGTATTGTCCATAGGAACCCCGTCAATTACATATAGGGGGGTGTTGTTTCCCGTAAGTTGTGAATTTCCCCTGATTACCACCCGTGTACTTCCGGCAGGCCCTGCTATTGTAGGCGAAATGTCAACACCGGCCACTTTGCCGGTCAATGCTTTCATGGCATTGTTCTCGCCACCTGCATTTAGGTTATCACTTTCTACCTCGGAGATGGCATAGCCTACGGCCCTGGACTCTCTTTTAATACCAAGGGCGGTTACCACCACCTCCTTTAAATTTGTGGCATCTTCCGTTAATTGAACATTTATCGATGAACGGCCATGGATGTTAATTTCTTTCGGGAGGAAACCTATGTACGAGATTACGATCGTTGCATTTTCATCGGAACAGCTAATGGTATACTTTCCGTCAAAATCGGTTGCAACACCGTTTTGGGTCCCCTTTTCGGTCACGGTGGCCCCTATCAAGGGAATATTATCGGATGCCGATGTAACGGTACCGCTAATGGTCTTTGTGTTTTGGGCTGTTGCCGGGATACTCATTATCGCAAATAAGAATATCAAAATGCAACGGGCTGCTGTCTTTTGAATTTTTTTATTCAAATACAGCTTTTGTTGTATGATTTTAAGTTTAGCCATATTAAATTAGTTTAATTTGTTGGTTTTTAGAATGTTATGAATTGATTAAAAAATTGGGATTTCACAAATATAAAAGAGAAGAAATGTGTTTTATTGGGCGATATGCGTATAAAAAACCTCAAAATACGTCAGTTGTATTAACGGTAGCCTTTTATGGTTATAATACGCGGTCCTTGTTTTTTTATAAGAAGAGCGCATCTGTTTTTAAGGTATGGTCGGAAAAGGAATAATTAGGAGATTATAATGGAATTGTTTGCCTATATGACTTTTAAAGTGTATTAATTTGAACTAATTAACTATTTTATTAAATAATCTATAGCCATTACAACTTCATCTCCTTATTGAAAAAGTGAAATTTTAGACTTTGGCATACTTCCGTCTATCGAATATTATGAAGTGAACATAAAATTATCTTGACGCTTTTTGAAGTAAAACAACCGCTTTTAGCCATTATTTGAGAGCTAAAGCCAACTTACTTTTATGGCTGAGTTCATATACTGCATTTTAAGGGTCTTTTGGCTGTTCATTTTTTATTGAATATGATACTTGAAATAGCTGTTTGCCTTAAATGCGGATATGATTCTATTAACTAACCTAAATTTCAAGAAAGATGAAACAGAAAGCAAACTTTTGGTTGATGGTTTCCTTATGGGGATGTATTCAACTTCTGTCGGGATGTAATTTTGAAAACCTACCTGAAGAATCGTATGAGAGCATACATTTCATTTCAGGGGATGACAAGGTGGTAATCGGGTATATTCCTACGTATGTGGATATGGAAAGCACCATTGATAGTACAGATCTGGATATTCTAACACATATAAACATAGCATTTATGAACCCTGACGCATCTGGTACATTTTTATCGGGTGGTGAACCCGTTTGCAGCAATGCCTCGGCTTCTGATATCAATTATGTAGTAAACAAAGCACATCAGGAAAACGTAAAAGTCCTTGTTTCTTTAGGAGGAGGATCGGTCCCTGGTTGTTCGGGCGATTGGGAGACTTTATTGCAATCCTCTAATAGAACAACTGTAGTGAACAATCTTTCTGCACTTGTACAATATTTTAACCTCGATGGGATTGATGTAGACATAGAAGGCGCATTATTATCGTCTATTAGCAGTGCTGGAAATTACACTCCTTTTATTCAGGAATTAAGAAATGCACTTAACCCTCAGGGAAAACTGGTTACCTGTGCCACGGCAACATATACTGGTGGGCGCATACCTACTTCGTCCATAGCCTATTTTGACTTTATCAATATTATGTCATACGACAATGGTTGGGGAGGTACCGGGAATCACTCTACATATGCCGATGCGGTAAGCCATATGCAAACCTGGCTTGGACTTGGATGTCCCGCAGAAAAGTTGGTATTGGGAGTACCGTTTTATGGTTATCAGGGCACAGTGGGGAGTGGCGATGTTTCTTACAGCGATATTATAGTTCTGGATCCCAGTGCTGCTTATATGGATGAGTATCAAGGGTATAAATATAACGGAATTCCGACTATTGAGGCAAAAACGGCATATGCGCTGCAAAATGGTGCAGGCGTAATGATTTGGGAGCTCTCCCAAGATACTTTTGATAGCCTGAGCTTGCTCCAGGCCATAGGTAGAAAATTGTCTGAAGCGCCACCAGTTGGTGGCGGAGATGGGGAGATCCTTGGCTATTATACGGAAAGATCGGTTACCGATGATGTTTTCTCCATTGTCAATTTAAATACAAGCTCCATGACGGCCAACACTGCCTACCCCGATGCAGGAACCGATGGCGGAAGCACGGTCATCGAGGCCAAGGCCACGACCGGAGGTTCGGCTACCAATTACGCCACTTATTTTAATTATCCGGGGAGCCCTAACCAGGATTTAAGTTCATACAGCGTTTTCCACCTTTCCCTAAAGTCGTCCAGCCCCGACGAGACCGTTATCAGGCTGGAAGATGCCAACGGGCAACAAATAAACCTGGACCCCACGACATATGGCTTTTCCTATGACGGAAACTGGCATGCCATGGGCATCCCCTTTACGGATATGTACACACAGAACCCGAGCTTTGATTTTACCGATGTAAATGATGTGGTAGTGGTAAAGAGCATTCCCGGGATGGCCGCAAGCATCAACCCGGCAACCTATGTTTTTTATGTAGATGATGTATATTTTTCCACAGGGGAACGTCTTGGCTATTATACGGAAAGATCGGTTACCGATGATGTTTTCTCCATCGTCAATTTAAATACAAGCTCCATGACGGCCAATGCCGCCTACCCCGATGCAGGAACCGATGGCGGAAGCACGGTCATCGAGGCCAAGGCCACGACCGGAGGTTCGGCTACCAATTACGCCACTTATTTTAACTATCCGGGGAGCCCTAACCAGGATTTAAGTTCATACAGCGTTTTCCACCTTTCCCTAAAGTCGTCCAGCCCCGACGAGACCGTTATCAGGCTGGAAGATGCCAACGGGCAACAAATAAACCTGGACCCCACGACATATGGCTTTTCCTATGACGGAAACTGGCACGCCATGGGCATCCCCTTTACGGATATGTACACACAGAACCCGAGCTTTGATTTTACCGATGTAAATGATGTGGTAGTGGTAAAGAGCATTCCCGGGATGGCCGCAAGCATCAACCCGGCAACCTATGTTTTTTATGTAGATGACGTGTATTTTTCGTATTGATGATCAATAAAAAAGAAATGTCAATTAAGTGATGCTCCCTTTTTATCGGGGGAACTTAATTGACGTTTTTTGAGGCTATAGTTCAGGGAACGACCCTTTTTAGGAAATAAAAATTCATTTTTTTTGTCTTTAAAAGTATAGAAGGATTGCATCTCAGGCTTATATTTTAAATAAAAGATTCAGGGATTTATTGTTAAAAAAACGATATATGTTTATCACTATTAAAAAGTGGCGCAATGGCATACTAATGGTATATGCTTTTTGTATGCATTCTTATGCATTAATGCCCAATACAACGATTTGCTTTTCCCAAAGGGATAATGATACCATTGGGCAGGGTCATTCTTTAACAAAGGTCAGCCCTTTTAAGGCCAATGGGGAACTGCAACTAAAGGGTACCCAGATTTGTAATAAAAATGGAGACCCGATTCAGCTCAGGGGGATGAGCACCCATGGTTTGCAGTATCGTGGGAACTGTTACAATGATGCTTCGCTGGGCGTTCTGGTAAATAATTGGGGGGTTGATATTATCCGGTTGTCCATGTATGTGCAAGAAGGGGGGTATGCATCAAATCCCGAATACTGGACGCAATATGTGGATACGCTGATAGAGAAGGTTTCTAGTCTTGGGGTTTATATTTTACTGGATTGGCATATGTTGCATCCGGGCGATCCAAATGCAAATAGAATACTCGCAAAGAAGTTTTTTGAACACATGTCAAAACGCCATGCGGAAAAAACGAATATTATTTATGAAATATGTAATGAACCGAACGATGACAATCATGAAGTTACATGGGCACTTATTAAAAGATACGCTGAAGAAATAATTCCAGTGATAAGGAAGAATGCCCCTAATTCCCTAATCGTTGTGGGAACCCCTAAATTTTGTTCAAGGCCCAATGATGTTATCGGAAATGAATTAAAATACCCGAATATACTGTATACCGCCCATGTATATGTGGGGGATGATGATCAGTTGCAGCGAATGGAAAATACCAAGGAGGCCCTAGCGGCAGGGGTGCCGATTTTTGTCACCGAATGGGGCACGCAAAACGGATGGGGGGACGGGACCAACGACTTTGCAAAGGCACTGAAATGGATCGATTTTATGAAAGAAAATAAAATATCATGGTGTAACTGGAATTATTCAGATAGTCCGTTAAGCGGGGCTTCCTGGAAAAATGGCACTTGCCCTGATGGTCCCTGGAGCGATGAAAACCTGAAAGAGTCGGGAAAATGGATTAAAAACCACATTGATACCCCCATGGATTCATGGGCAAGAGAATAGTGATGGAAAATTAGTATATTTCAAATGATGAACAAAAATAAACAAGGCTTACTTTTATTGGTTACTTTTTTAGTGGTATCCGTTAATATAGGGTTCTCCCAAACTCAACAAAAAAAGGAAAAAGATTTTGAAATTGTAGGGTTTCATCTGGACCTGCGCATACAGGTAATGAAACCAAAGGCCCTAAGGGAACTTGTGGATGAGCTGGCATATTTTGGGGTCAACACCCTTATTATGGAATGGGAAGGTACTTTTCCCTTTCAGACCAATCCCGTAATTGCCAATAAATATGCCTATACAAAAGAAGAAATCAAGGACTTTATAGCGTATTGCGGTCAAAAGAACATAGAAGTAATACCCCTTCAACAAAGTTTGGGGCATTTAGAATATGTTTTAAGGAATTATAGATATGCAGAACAAAGGGAAGACCAAAAAGATGTTTCCCAAGTTTGTCCCATGGAATTTGCATTGAACAAAAAATTGTTTACCGAGCTCATTACCGAAATGGCCGAAATACATCCATCAAAATATTTTCATATTGGCGGTGATGAGGCCTATCTGTTGGGCCATTGTGATAAATGCAAGGAAAAGATAGCTAAGAGCGGGAAAGCGGCCCTGCTGGCCGACCACCTTAAAATGATTACCGATATTGTGGTATCACTTGGGAAAATACCGGTCATATGGTCTGACATAGCGACCAGTTATCCCGGGGAATTGAACAAATTGCCCAAGGAGACCATATTCATTGTTTGGAATTACGGTTGGGACGTAGACCGGTTTGGTATCGTGAACGAACTTACCAAAAAGGGGTTTGAAGTATGGGGTTCACCGGCCTTAAGGAGCAATCCGGATAATTATTTTTTAACGGATTGGAAAAATCATTTTGACAATATAAAAGATTTTATCCCTTTTTGCAGGGAAAGCAACTACAATGGAGTCGTGATGACCTCTTGGTCCACTTCCGGGATTTATTCTCCCGTCTTTGAAGACCATCATACAATTACCGATTTAGTACCTGTTAGACGTGTTTATCCGCTTTCCGGTTTTAGGATACTTTTGGCGGCATATTCCCAGAGCATGCAGCAAACGGCACCTTTAAATGCAAAACGGTTTATCGTTTCTTATGCTGAAAAGCGTTTTGGGTTTAACAAAAGAGAATCCCGTGAGTTTTACAGGGCACTTTTGGGGAGCCCGTACCAGGTTATCAATGGGGAAGTAGAAAATCATTCCGAATTGACAGTGCCCATGTTGTACGATTCTGTCAAAGGATACCAAATGGTTTTTAACAAGTTGCGACCAGAAAGAAATCAAAAGGAATTTGAACATATAAGGCTTATGAAAGATATAAGGGAGAATTATATGCATTTCAAAAAAGTGGAGGGAAGAGTGAACAGTGATTCTTTTACCAAAGCCATGTTTCCACAAGTGATTTCGGAATTAGCTGAAATTATAAAAAAATACGATAGCCTGGGCCAGCGGTATACCAATTTAAATAGCGGATATTTATACCCCGAGGCCATTGATGAAGAAAATTACACACGTACAGTGCCCGTTAAAATACTGTATGAACGTTTAAAGGGACAAAAAAAATAACCTAACCGACTATAACCAACTAAATTATGACGCTTAAATTATGGGACTGGATGGTCATTATTGCTTTTTTTATGGCAATGGTCGCCATTGGTGTATGGGCACATTTTAAAAATAAAGATTCCAGTGATTATTTTATTGCCAGTGGAGGGCTTCCCTGGTGGCTGTCCGGCATTTCACATCATGTTTCCGGTTATAGTGGAGCTGTATTTGTCGCCTATGCGGGACTGGCCTATACACATGGTTTTTCAATTTATGTTTGGTGGGCAATGACGGTGGGGATTTCCATTTTAATGACCATCAATGTTTTTCCTGTACGTTGGGTTCGGTTAAGAAAAAAGTTTGCCATACAATCTCCCTTGGAATACCTTTCTGTTCGTTATGGCATTAAAACGCAACAGGTAATGGCATGGAGCGGGGTACTCCTTAAATTATTCGATGTGGCTGCCAAATGGGCCGCCATCGCTATTTTGTTGCGGGTATTTACCGGGGTTCCTATACTTTACGGGGTGCTTTTCTCAGGCGGGATTTCCATCATCTATATTACCATTGGCGGGCTTTGGGCGGTAACCATAAGCGATTTTATTCAATTTATCGTTCAAATTGGAGCCGGTATCGCGCTGTTTATCGCAACCATTACCAAGCTAGGCGGTATAGAAAGTGTTTTTACCATCTGGGACCAGTTGCCGGAAAGGAACAGCGAGTTTTTTGCCGAGCCGTATACCGTTGGTTTTGCCCTTGCATTTTTATGTATAAATACATTTAGTTATAATGGGGGGACATGGAATCTGGCCACCAAGTATATATCCTCCCCCGATGAATCCAACACAAAAAAAGCGGCGATTTTATCTGGGGCATTGTATTTAATCTGGCCGTTGATCTTATTTTTCCCCATGTGGGCGGCTCCTGTATTATTGCCGGGCCTGACCGATCCTACGGAATCGTACGGACTGTTAACAATTCACCTTTTGCCTCCAGGGGTGGTCGGTTTGGTCCTGGCATCTATGTTTGCCACGACCATGTCCATGACTTCCAGTGATGCCAATACCATTGCCGCTGTTATTATACGCGATATATTACCGGTACAGTTAAAGAAATATAAGTTGATAAAAAACATAAATTCGTTACAGATAGCAAGGTGGGTTACCTTCGTATTTGTGTTTTTCACCATTGTCATTGCCACCCAGTACGAATCTTTTGGTGGAATTTTAGGATTGATAGTTTCATGGTTTGCAGCCCTTGTTGGGCCTATTGCCGTTCCCATGCTGTTGGGTATGCTCCCAGCATTTAAAAAATGTGGAGCCGTTGCAGCATTATGTGCTATTTTTTTAGGATTTTTAAGCTTTATTTTTACAAAAATATATGCTGCCAATCTTTCATATACCCTAGAAGTAGGCTTGCCATTATTTATTTCATTGTTGGTATACGTGGGAATAGGATTTTTAAATTATAAAAAGAAAGTCTCCAAGAAAGTAATCGATTTGTTGAAGGCTATCGATTAAAATGATAAATCAAATTTTGAAAGATGAAAGAAGTCATTTACTGTGCTGACTGTTTTACAAATGAAAATTTTCAGATAACCCTGAAAAATGGACAGGTTGTTTCTATGGCCAAGGTTGATTCGCACGATCGCAAGGTACTGTACATGGCCCCGGGATTGTTCGATATTCAGATAAATGGTTTCCTCAATACCGATTTCAATTCTTTTCCCATACTTGAGAACGATTTTTTAAAGGTCATTGACCAGATGTCAAAACAAGGGGTATTGTCCTTCCTTCCAACGGTAATTACGAATTCCGATTCCAATATGATATCCCTTTTGGAAAATATAAATGAATTATGTCTGAAAAACCCTGTTATCCAATCCTATGTCGCCGGGATTCATTTGGAAGGACCTTTTATTTCACCGGACTCGCAGGCAAGGGGTGCTCATGACGGTGCCCATGTTAAAGCCCCCGATTGGGAACTGTTTACCGCATTTCAAAAGGCTTCCGGAAATCGCATAAAGTTGGTTACTTTGAGCCCGGAATGGGAAAATTCCGTCGAATTTATAAAAAAATGTGTACAGGACAATGTAAAAGTTGCCCTTGGACATACCATGGCCACCGATGAACAAATTGAAGAAGCCGTCCTGGCAGGGGCATCCCTATCTACTCATCTTGGGAATGGTGCCCCCTTGTTCCTCTCCAGGAACAAGAACATAATCTACGATCAGTTGGCAAACGATTTGCTCGTGCCCAGTTTGATAACCGACGGATTTCATTTGCCGGTTAATTTTATAAAGACCGTTTTAAAAGTAAAGAAAAACCAGATTATTTTGGTAAGCGATGCTACGATGTTTGCAGGCATGGCGCCCGGGGTATACAACTCACATATTGGCGGTAAGGTAAGACTAGACGGTAAGGGGAGGCTTTCCCTGTACGAACATAAAGAATTGCTTGCCGGATCGGCAGCTTCCCTTTTGGATTGTATTAATTTTTTACTCAAACAAGGTTTGTCCACGTTTGAAGAAGCCTGGGAAATGGCATCCAATATCCCCTATAAACTTATGTATCCTGAAAGAGAAAATACCGATCTGGTCTTGTTTGGCTTGGCTGACGGGGAAATTGTCATCCATAGTGCCTTTAAATCGGGTAAGCGGGTATATAAAAAGCATTGATGGGACACAATTAGTTTTTTTTAGATAGTTAGCGTTTAGCGGCGTTAAAGAAAATCGGACAGGGAGTTTTTTTCCTTGTCCGTTTTTTAATTGCATTCATTAATCAATAATTGTAAATAATTACAATGAAATGTAAAACAATGGGGTATTGCTAAATAATTGGCATTAAAATTAGTGAAAAACAAATTTTAATTCAGGTAAATTTTACTTTTATTATTTTTTTAAGTATTATTGTCACTACAAAACTAACTGAAAACCCAATAATGAAGGATACCGACGATCATTTTCTTTTCATTAAATTGAAACAGGATGATATAGCGGCTTTTGAGGCCATATTCTCCCATTATAGGCTTCCCATACTCAAATTCATTGTAAGTTATGCCAAATCCGTTGAAGTAGCGGAAGAATTGACCCAGGAAACATTTATCAGGTTATGGGAGTCCAGGGCGACTCTCAATGCCCAAAAAAGTTGCAGGTCCTTTTTGTATACCATTGCCAAAAACCTTTCGCTTAATTATTTAAGAAGTAACACAAAAGAAGAAACCCTTAAACAAGAATTATGGGACCGGGTAAAAATGGCACAGGCCAATCCCGAAGAACGTATTGTCTTTGAGGAATACCAAACTATCTTTAATCAGATTCTTGAGGAACTTCCCCAAAAGAAGCGGACGATCTACATTATGTCCAAATATGAAGGGAGGAGCAACGAAGAAATTGCAACTACATTGGGCGTAACAAAAAAGACGGTAAAAAACAACCTATGGGAGACTTTACGGATTATTAAAGACCGCTTGGAACCCTATTTGGAATACACCATCAGAATCGTGTCGATTTCTTTTTTTTCTACCTTTTTTTAAATTTTCAATCGATTTCGTCGGGACTTTTTCTAATTCCCGTGTATTATAGGTACAGCGCAATTGCTATTTATGGCCCAGGAAGAAAGAATAAAATATTTAATTGAAGTTTACCGGAACAATTCAATTTCCAAGGATGAATACGAAGAATTTGTTGCCTACCTTCAAGATCCCGTTTATAACGACCTTATTTTATTTTTGATGGACGATGGTACCGCACCGGAAATCAATATAAGTGAAAGGACTGAAAGCAAAACAGTTGATTTTAACCGTTTTGTCCGATCCCGGACCGGCCGTAAGCACTTTAAAAGGGCAATGCCATGGATCATGGCCACAGCTGCCGTTTTGGCCGTATTGATGATAGCCCGTATATATCCCGAACTAAGGGCCATGAAGGAGCAGCGGTTGGTAACCATGACCACCCCTATGGGAGAGAAGCGCAATATAACCCTTCCCGACGGCTCCTCCGTATTTTTAAACGCAGGTTCCAAACTGGTATATCCTCGGGAATTTAAAAAAGAACAGCGTGAAGTACGGCTTGAGGGCGAGGCATTTTTTGAGGTAGTGCACCGACCGGAACATCCGTTTGTGGTTTTAGCGGGCAATGTAAGGACCGAGGTGCTAGGAACTTCTTTCAACATACGATCTTACAAGGGCGATGCACAGGAACGGATAAGCGTGGCAACGGGAAAGGTGATGGTTTCTTCAAATGAGCTGAAAAAAGACAGGCAAGTGGTTTTGCTCCCCAATGAGCAGGCCATCTACCAAAGTGGCCATATGGACAAAAAGAAAGTAAATATCTCGAGGGCCCTGGCATGGAAAAATGGAATTTTGGTATTTGAACAAACCCCTTTGGATCAAGCTGCAATAATGTTGGAGCGATGGTATGGAGTACGTATTGTCATAAAAAATAAAGCACTCAACAAATGTACCGTTACCGGTGAGTTTTACAAGAAGGCCAGCTTAAAACAGATTTTGGAAAATTTTAGATATGTACTGGATGTAGATTATGAATATGTATCGGCCAATGTAGTGGAAATTGATGGAAACCCGTGTCATTAAAAAAATATTTAAAAAACTAAAACGATTAAGTATATGAACCTTATAAAAACTTCCGTGAAGCGATGATGCCATTAAAATATGTAATAATGCCTAATCCGGATATTAATTTTATATAATTCAACATGAAAAACTTTCATATAAAAATGCTCAAGCTACTTTTAATAATGGGAGTCCTGCTTTTTAACATCGCTGGATTTTCACAGGATAAACCAAATATTATTGTTATTCTTACAGATGACATGGGGTTTAGCGATATTCAGACTTTTGGGGGTGCCGGCATACCCACGCCTAATATAGACCGTTTGGCAAAAGAAGGTACTAAATTTACCCAATATTACAGTGCGGCCCCTATTTGTAGCCCGTCGCGAACCAGCATTTTAACCGGTATGTTCCCCGCAAAATGGAACTTTACCACTTTTTTAAATGACAGAAAGAGTAACGGGGCCGCAGAACAGGCCAATTATTTAAATGTAAATGCACCTTCCATGGCCAAAATATTGAAGCGGGGAGGGTATGTTACCGGACATTTTGGAAAATGGCACATGGGTGGCGGCCGCGATATTAAAAATGCACCCAATTTTGATAAATATGGTTTCGATGAGCACATAAGCACCTATGAAAGCCCGGATCCAGATCCCATTATTACTGCCACCAATTGGATATGGTCTCCTGAAGATAGCATAAAACGTTGGGATAGGACAAGGTATTTTGTTGATAAAACCCTGGATTTCCTTAAAAGGCACAAAGGAAAACCCTGTTTCGTAAATCTATGGCCAGATGATATGCATACGCCTTGGGTGCCGGAAGTAGATTTTCGTTTTACGGGCAAATTTCCCATGGACCCGGAAGAAGAAAAAGCTTTCCAAATGGTGCTAAAGGAATACGACAAACAAATTGGTAGGCTCCTTGACGGAATAAAAAAAATGGGGATCGAAGATAATACCATTATTATTTTCACCAGTGACAATGGGCCCCTGCCGAGTTTTAGGGGCAGCCGTTCGGGAGGACTTCGCGGTACAAAGTTGTCCCTTTATGAAGGAGGGGTACGCATGCCGTTTATCGCCAAATGGCCCGGGCATATACCGGCAGGTAAAGCCGATGATGTTTCGGTATTGAATTCTACAGACCTGTTGCCTACATTGGCCGATATTGCTTCGGTAGAATTGCCCACTAATTATCAGGGAGATGGAGAAATCAGGACATCGGTATTGTTGGGCAGTCCGTCCCAACGCAAAAAGGATATGTACTGGGAATACGGAAGGAATCAACATGCCTTTAACTATCCGAAGGGAAAGGACAAGAGCCCGAACCTTGCCATAAGGTCCGGAAAATGGAAGTTGCTGGTCGATTACCACCGTAACAATGCCGAACTCTATAATATGGAGAAGGATAAGTTTGAAACCACTAACCTTGCCGGACAATATCCGGAAATAGTAAAAGAATTGAAACAAAAAGTAATCACCTGGAGGACATACTTACCCGAATTAACACCAGAACGGGCCAATCCTGCCAGATAATATGTAAACAATGAAACGATAACTAACCAAACTAAAACAATTAGAACATATGAAGACCTAAAAAAAATGGCCTTCCGTTAATTGGTGACGCAATTAGCAGGGAAGGCCTTACTGAAACTTAAAATACGTTCCATAAATCAATTACACAAAATTATGAAAAATAATCTTATTAAGACGTGTGTATCTATGACTATACGTTCATTAATAATCTGTATCTGGGTGTTTTCAAACTTCACCCTGGCCAATAAGGCAAAAGCCCAGGACCTTAATCAGGTGTACCTGTCCATGGATGTTACCGAAGCAACTTTGCAACAGGTAATCCATCAAATACAGCAACAAACGGTATTTACTTTTTTTTATCAGGACGGTTTGTTGGATACTAAAGGTAAAAAAGTGTCCATTTCCGCAGGAAATGTTCCGCTAAGGGGCATCCTAGATGAAATTGCCGATCAGTTGCAGCTTAGTTACAAGCAGACCAATAATACTATTGCACTTAAAAAACGGGAAGAAAAACCGGAAATAACAGAGCAATCATATTTAGAACTTCCCCAGACGGGCATAACGGGAACGGTATCTGATGATACCGGTCCGTTACCGGGCGTTAATATTGTAGTTAAAGGGACTTCCATAGGAACGCAAACCGATTTTGACGGTCATTATAGCCTGACGGATGTTCCAGATGGTGCCATTTTGGTATTTAGTTACATAGGTTTTGTAACCCAGGAAATCAAGGCGGCCAATCAGACCACTATCGATGTTACCTTAAGGCAAGATGCTCAGGCCCTGGATGAAGTAGTGGTTATAGGTTATGGTACCCGTAAACGAAAAGATGTAACTGGAGCCGTGGGAAGTGCAAACCTTGAAGATTTTAGACAAGTTCCCGTAAGTAATGTCGGGCAATTATTGCAAGGAAATTTACCGGGGCTTAATGTAGGGCCGGTAGTGAGCGCAGGGTCAACACCTTCTATTTCGGTAAGGGGCAGAACCACCATATCGGGAAATCAAAATGTGTTGATTATCTTGGACGGAATACAATACAACGGTTCTCTGGAATCTATTAATCCAAATGATATTGAATCCATGGACGTATTGAAGGATGCAAGTTCAGTAGCTGTTTATGGTGCTCAAGGGGCAAATGGCGTAATTCTCATTACCACAAAACAGGGAAAGAAGAATCAACGGCCAAGAGTAACAATTTCTACTTCATATGCAACTCAAGAGCCTTCCAAGGATTTAAGTCCATTAAATCGTGATGATTATTTAGAACATATTAGAAAGCTTCAATATGAAAATGCTTATTTGGGGCCCGATTATATAAACCCGAACCCCGATTTCGATCTGGCCGATTATATAGATTCTTCCATGTTGGACGAAAATGGAAACATTGTAGATACCAATTTCAATTGGTGGGATGAAGGAACCCAACTCGGTTTTATAAACGAGCAAAAAATAAGTGTTTCGGGCGGATCAGAAAAAATAAGGTTTTTAATATCCCTTGACCATACCAATCAGGAAGGGTTCATTGTAAACGATAAATTTCAGCGTAAAGGCGCAAGGATTAACCTTTCTACCAATGCAACGGATTGGTGGGAAGTAGGCGTTCAAAGTTTTGCTTCCTTTGTAAATAAAGACGGCGCCGAGCCAAGTATTACAGATTTGGTGCGTACTTCCCCCTTATTAAAACCTTTTGATGAAGAAGGAAACTTAATCCCAAACCCTGCCAATACAGCAGTACAGAATCCATTTATTCCTTATTATGTGGACAATTATGAGCGGCACGATTATTTCTTTGCCAACTTTTTCTCGAAAATCGATTTTCCATTTTTGGAAGGGCTTTCGTATAGGGTAAATTTTGGTAATAATTACAGGATCAATAAAAATTATGGAGCCAGCGAATATGGCTCGGGCTTAACGGGGTCTGCTTATAAAAACCATGATTTTTATTACGATTATAATTTAGATAACATAATAAATTACAACAGGACTTTTGGCAAGCACGCTATAGACCTGACTTTGTTGTACGGAGCTATAGAAAGAAAATTTGAATATACAGGTGCAAGCGCAAATGATTTTGCAAGGTTGGACCTTGGATATAACAGCCTTGAACAGGGCGTTAACCAGTTTACCTACTCCGATGCTTGGCGGGAAGCGCTAAATTATCAAATGGCAAGGCTTGATTACAGGTTTGATGACAGGTACCTGTTAACGGCCACCATTAGGAGGGACGGTTTTTCAGGATTTGCCGCCAATAATAAATATGGTTATTTTCCATCGGTTGCACTGGCCTGGAATATAAACAATGAAAACTTCTTTAAGGCAGATTGGGTAAGTAATTTAAAGTTGCGCGTAGGTTACGGGACCAGCAGTAACCAGACCAGCAGATATAGTTCTTTGGCAGGTGTAACAACCCGGGCTGCCTATGTTTTTGGTGATGGTGGAAGTACGGTGTTTGGGCAACAGCTAACCTCGTTGGCAAATCCCAACCTGAGATGGGAACGAACCACAGGTATTAATCTAGGGCTGGAATATGGTTTTTTAAACTCTAGGATCAATGGTACGGTTGAATATTATTATACCAGGACCAATGATTTACTATTTGATGTTGCCATCCCGGATATTACAGGTTTTGAAACCATAAGGACCAACATTGGTGAAATTGAAAACCAGGGGTTTGAATTTGCTATTAAAAGCCTGAATATTGGTACAGATAATTTTAAATGGAACACTACCGTTAACTTCGCTACCAATACTACAGAGGTCTTGGAATTAATAGGACGGGATAACGATGGAGATGGTGTAGAAGACGACCTTACCGCTAGCAATTTGTTTATTGGCGAACCATTGGGGGTTATTTATGATTATGAGACCGATGGGATCTATCAAATCGGAGACGATATACCCGATGGCTATTTCCCTGGGAGCTATAGAATAATAGACCAAAACGGGGACGGTGAAATTACCCCGGCCGACGATAGGGTTATTTTAGGACATTCCAACCCGGCATATCGATTTAGTATCTTAAATACTTTTAAATACAAAGGCATAAGCTTAAGGGTATTTATAAATTCCATACAGGGAGGTAAAAATGGCTACATGCAAAACAACATTTACCCCATAACCCTCGACGATAACAATATTAGATGGAATTATTTAAATGACAGGGATTTATGGCAACCAAACCACCCGGAGGGCATAGATCCTGTATTTCCCGGAAAGAACCCACGGGTTTCCCCAGCCGTATATGGCGACCGCAGTTTTGTTAGGTTACAGGATATTAGCCTTAGTTACGACTTTGATAAAGACTTGGTTAACAAACTAAAAATGGAAAGTTTACAAGTGTTTATAAGTGGGAAGAATATCGCTACATGGACCAAATGGAGGGGGTGGGACCCCGAAACAGGTGTTGGATTGGGATCTGGTGGCAGGCCACTTCTTAGAAGCTATTCCCTTGGCCTAAACGTAACCTTTTAAAAGAAAGAAAAAATGAGAAAAATAATACTAATAGTTTCAACAATACTTTTGGCAACAACTTCTTGCAATGATGATTTTTTAGAAGAGAAGCCATTGGATTTTTTAAGCAATGTAAATGCTTATGATACCTACGAGGGCTTAAATGCCACCGTTAATAATTTATATTGGTTTTCCAGAAGAATTTTTTTCGACAGGGATGAACACCGTCCTTTTGACTTTATTTATGGAACCGATTTGGTTTACGATGGGCAGTCGAGCACCGATAGGCATACCAATATGATCGCAGCTTACGACCCTAATAGCGGTATCCCTGCTACACATTGGGACAATCTTTATACAATGGTTGTCGAGTCTAATATTGTTATAAGTAGGGCACCGGTTGCAGATATTACGGAAGAACAACAAATAGAAATATTGGCCCAGGCAAGGTTTTTTAGGGCATTTGCATACAGGGCATTGGTGTATATATGGGGCGGGGTGCCTTTGGTAACAGAAGAGATTACCGAACCGCGAACAGATTTTGTAAGGGCTTCAAAAGAAGAAGTTTTAAACCAGATAATCGAAGACTTAAATTATGCCGCCAATAACCTGCCCGGTATTACCGAAGCAAAAGATGGCAAACTTAACAATCTTGCTGCAAGGCATTTATTGTCTGAAGTTTATCTTGCCGCAAATCGGCCACAAGATGCCGTAAATGCTGCATCGGTTGTAATTAACGACCCCGCGACGGCTTTAATGCAAAATAGATTTGGGTCAAGGGCCAATGAAACGCCGGGTGATGTATATTGGGACCTGTTCAGGATGAATAATCAAAATAGGGGCTCGGGAAATACAGAAGCACTTTGGGTGATTCAGTTTGAAACTGATGTATTGGGAGGAAGTACCGTATCTGGAGGCAGAGGTGGCTCGTATATGTTGGAAAGACACCATGCACCCTTTATAAGAAATGTCAAAGTTAATGGAGAGTCTCCCTTTTTGTGGCCCAAGAGCGATTATACAGGTGGCCGTGGAATAGGTTGGGCCGTTCCTACTTATCATTTTACCAACGAAATATGGGAAAGCGATTTTGACAACGATATCCGAAATGCAAACCATAACTTTGTGAGGGAATTCACGGCCGATAATCCAAATTCATCTTATTATGGGCAGGTTTTTTCAACGGAAAACCCTCCAGAAGGGGTTGATACCACCCGCGATTTTTATGCTTATCAATCTAAGGTTACTACCCCCATGAACCATCCCGATGGACTTTATGACGATAAGGAACTTGGTACCTTAAAGAGTTCTGCGGGAGCGACCTATACCGACCAATATATGTTCCGGATGGCAGAAACATATCTCTTAAGGGCAGAAGCATATATGGACCTTGGTAACAATGCCAAAGCAGCAGCAGATATTAATAAGGTTAGGGAAAGGGCACATGCCAATCCAGTGGCTGCCGGTGATGTTGATATTGACTATATTTTGGATGAGCGGATGAGGGAACTGGGCGTGGAAGAAAAAAGAAGGCTTACCCTAATGAGGCTGGGATTGCTATATGATAGGGTAAAAAGGTTTAACCCCTATTATGCAGATGAAATTTTGCCCAAATATAATCTTTGGCCTATTCCAGCTGCTGAAATAGAAAGGAATATTGATGCGGAATTGGAACAGAATCCCGGCTATTGATACTGTTAACATAGTAAAGCTTACTTGCAAATGAAGTTTTTAAATAGTATACCATGAGATACCTTATTTTTTTAGCATTCTTATCCTTTTTTAAGGGTTTCTCTTTTCAGGCAAAAAATGACACGCCACCAAATGTCCTGTTTATTTTTGTGGACGACTTACGTCCAGAACTTGGGTGTTATGGTACTAAAATAATAAAAACGCCAAACATAGATCGGTTGGCCTCACATGGGAGTGTTTTTAACAAGCATTATGTACAGGTGCCAACTTGTGGTGCTTCAAGGTATGCCCTGCTTACTGGTTTATTGCCAAAAGCAAAGAACCAATTGAGTAATGAGGCTATTAGGACCTATATTTCCGGTCAACCTGAAAAGGACACACCGGAGACTTTCATTCATCAACTAAGAAGAAATGGATATTTTACCGTGGGAATAGGTAAAATAAGCCATTATATCGATGGGCTCTATGGTTATGCTGAATCCTCTAAAGGCGCAAAGCCCGAACTTCCCTATAGTTGGGATAAAAATTTATTTGATTCGGGGAAATGGAAAGATGGCTGGGATGCATTTTTTGCTTATGCTGATGGCAGTAGCAGAATAACAAAAAAACGGCAGGTGAAACCCTATGAAAATGGAAATGTAGGGGATGAAGGATATCCTGATGGGCTTTCGGCAAAATTGGCATTGCATCAACTGGATTCTCTGTCAAATTCAAAAAGGCCCTTTTTTCTTGCAGTCGGGTTTTTTAAACCGCACTTGCCGTTCAATGCTCCAAAAAAATACTGGAACATGTACCCGGAAAACAGTATTCCCCTGACTCCCTCACCAGAGATCCCTGAATATATAAACCTGGCCAGCCTTCATAATAGTCCAGAATTTAACAGGTATGCACTGGGAGAAGAAAAGCCAGACTTAAATACCCCGGCCTCAAAGGCATATGCACAAAAAATAAGACATGCATATTATGCGGCGGTAAGCTATATGGATGCCCAAGTGGGTAAGCTTATAGAAAAGCTTAAAGAAAAGGGGCTTGATAAAAATACCGTTGTAGTACTCTGGGGAGACCATGGCTGGCAACTTGGCGACCATAGGGTATGGGGCAAGCATACTTTGTTTGAAAGGGCACTCCGCAGTCCATTGATTATTATGGATCCCAGGATAAAGGAACAGAAAAAGAAAATTGACAAAATTGTTAGTTCCATAGATATTTATCCTACTCTAATGGAGATGTGTAATGTAGAAATGCCCTATAAAACCAAAGGAAGAAGCATGATAGGCCTACTTTACCAAAACGAATTGGATAAGGCATGGAAAGAGGCTTCATACAGTTATTTCAACAAGGGAATATCCGTAAGGGTACCCCGTTATAGATATACAAAATATTTTAGGGATGAATTTCCTGTCGTTGAATTATATGACCATACTGTCGATCCCAATGAAAATGTCAATATTGCGGCAACCAAGCCTCACCTGGTAAAAAAGCTGGATAGTATATTAGAAGAAGGAGATACAGGGCTTTATTTAAAATGAGAGTAAAAAAGAAAGGTATAAATACTAAAAACCACTTATGAATCTGAATCTTAAATTTCAACCCGTTTCAAGAAATGTACTGTGGGTATTCCTCTTAACGGCCTGTGTTTTGCAGGCTCAAAAATCAAAACCGAATATTATAATTTTTATCAGTGATGACCAGAGCCAAATAGATGTTGGCTGTTATGGAAACACCGATGTTTATACCCCAAACATGGACCAGCTCGCCATGGAAGGGATGCGGTTTACTGCTGCTTATGCGGCAACTCCCATGTGCGCTCCTTCCAGAAGTAATATGTTAACCGGTCTGTATCCTTTTCGGAATGGTTCGCAAATGAATCACTTTGCCTTAAATCCCGAAACCAAGACCTTGCCCGATTATTTAAAAAAGCTGGGCTATTATGTGGCCATAGCCGGAAAGGTCGATGTATATCCCAAACCAAATTTCGATAGGCATATTGGTGAATACTTTGGAAAATATTTTCCGGTAGAAAATAGAAACGACCCCCGAAATGCCACGACAGAATTCATAAATGGTTATTTTAAGGGCGAAAATAAAAATAAGCCCCTGTGCCTAATTGTAGCTACTTGGTTACCCCATGTGCCATGGCAGGAAGGGGGCAACTATGCCCCCGAAAAGTTAAAATTGCCCGGTTATTTAGTAGATACCCCACAGACCCGAGAAGCTCTGGCCGCTTACTACCAGAGTATTGCCAAGGCCGATAAAATGCTTGGGAAAATATTGGAGTCGGTTGACCAGAGCGGAGAAGGGGACAATACCGTTTTTATGTTTTTTTCCGATCAGGGCACGCAATTTCCGGGAGCCAAATGGACCACTTACGATCAAGGCCTGAACGTTCCCTTCGTGGTGCGGTGGCCCGGAAAGGTAAAAGCGGGCACAACCACCGATGCCCTTATTTCCTTGACCGATCTCACCCCGACCTTGATAGACTTGGCAGGAGGGGAACCGATAAAAAATCTGGACGGTATAAGTTTTAAGGACGTTTTACTGGGTAAAAAAGAACAACACCGCGACTATGTTTTTGGAGAGACCTCGATGGAACCTCAATATTGGTACAATTATACCCCTTCCAGAACCGTTATCGATGCCAATGGTTGGCAGTATATTAAAAATTATCACCCCGAGAGACGTTTTATAACCCATATAGATAAAGTGGAACAGAATATGTTTTATTTTGATTCCTGGGTGGAAAAAGCTAAGGCCAGCGACCGCGCCAATTTCCTTTTGAACAGGTACAGTTACCGTCCGCCGGAAGAATTGTACAACCTAAAGACCGATCCCTGGGAAACGGAAAATTTAATTAAAGGACATACATTTTCCCGCAAGGAAGAACAGTTGAAACGGCAATTGAACAACGAACTCTTAAGACAGGGCGAAGGCATGGCCACGATCCTTCAAGGAGATTTGCCTGTTTTTCACAGCAATTCATATAGCATATCACAGGGGATGAGCGTAAGCGACCTTTCTTTTGAACGGGATAGATGGTCCCCAAAGACCCTTATCATGAATTTGTACATTGACGGAACCGGGAACAACGGTGTGCTTTGCGAATATTTTAACCAGTTTAGGCTCATCTTAAAAAACAGAAAGCTTGGCATTGTTTTAGGGGACGGACGTGAATTTTTCAGCGATATTTTATCAGATGTAAACGGGCACCTTTTGTTTCAGCTTTCAAATAAAGGGAAATTGTCGGTTTCCTTTAACGGAGCCGACATAGTAAACCATTCCCTTGAAAAAGATTTTACGGCTATTAATTCTGGATATTTTTCATGTGGGCTGGCCAGAATGCAGCAATTAAACCAGGGAGAACAAAATTACTTTAAGGGAAAAATAAGCGGTATAACAGTTTCCATGAATAAATTGATTCGAGAGCCCCGTTAAACTCAGCTAATAAAAGGATAATCAAAATATAAAAGAAGAGTAGATTAGTTTTAATTTAGTTAGCAGTTTAGTTTTAACTTGTCTGAAGATCGTTCGGGGTTATCAATAGCCCTGAACGATTCTTTTTTTGAATTGGTTAAGCCTTTCAAAAAACATTATCCTAAAACAAAGTCCAAAGTGATTGTGTACTTTCAATGTTGTATAAATACCGGCGTTGGTATCACAAAAAAATGTCCCAAAAACAAGTTTTACAGGCATATACAACTTCAATATATAAATATTTCTATTAAAAATATTTCAACTTCCATATGATACATTCAATCATGAAGTTTTCAAGAATATTTAATTCCCAACAAAGAAAATTATTTTTATTAAATCTAAATAAATATATTTGTGTCGATTTATAACTGATCACGATACAAACTAAAAACTATGAAAAATATATACATAGCACTTACCTGCTTAGTCTTTGCATTTGCATCATTGCCTACACATGCATCCTACCGTATAATAGACCCCAACAATGATATACAAGAATACTTTAGGGTAGCGGGTAGTGTTTTAAGTGGGTCTCAAGCCCCGGTTGCCAATGCATCGATTATGATAAGGGAATTGCAAAAAGGCACGGTAACGGACAGCAATGGAAATTATGTATTTGAACAAGTGCCAACTGGAAATTATACAATAGAAGTGCGTTATGTAGGAAAAAAAATGGTTTCTAAAAAAATAACGGTTAATGACAATTCCATTTTTGATATTGTACTTTATAATGAAAATGAAGAATTAGAAGAAGTTACCCTTGAAGGCCAGACAAAAAATAAATTTGAAGCATCCAAAGAAACCAGCTCTGTTGGTAAAATGCCGTTAAGGGCCATAGAAACCCCACAGGTTTATACATCTATTGATGGCGAGGTATTAAAAAATCAATTTATTTTTACCGTAGACGATGCCTACCGGAACATTACGGGGCTCCAAAAAATGTGGAGTGCTACCAATAGGGCCGGGGACGGGGGAGCATTTGTAAACTTAAGGGGCTTTATTGTTAACAATCCATTGAGAAACGGACTTGTAGCTCCGGTAACGACCACGATTGATGCTATTAACATTGAAAAACTGGAAGTTTTAAAAGGCCCATCTGCAACGCTTTTTGGTAGTAATGTAACCTCCTATGGTGGGATTATTAACAGGGTTACCAAAAAGCCCAATGAAAATTTTGGGGGCGAAGTGGCAGTGGCCGGTGGAAGCAACAATTATTACAGGGCCCAGGCCGATATAAATACCCCACTAACAAACGACAAAAAACTTCTTTTTAGGGTAAATACGGCATATACCAATAGCGGAAACTTCCAAAAAAAGGATGCCGAAAATTCATTTTTGGTATTTATACCTTCCCTTACCTATAAGTTTACGGAAAACCTGGACGTTAACCTGGAGTTTGAAATGTTGGACACCGATGCGGTACCCGACCAGTTTTTATTTTATTTGAGCCCGGCCTTAGGGGTGGATAATATAGAAGCTATTGAAGATTGGGGGTTGGACTATAAAAATTCTTATATGGGAGACGGTCTAAAGACCAAATCTAAAACACGAAACCTGTACGGTGCCATAAATTATACCATTAGCGACCATATTAAGTCATCGACCAACATCAATTCTTCGTATTCACAATCAAACGGATATAACCCCTATTTTTATATAGCACCAGAATCTACATTTACACAGGATCCTGCCGATACGGAAATGGGCGTAATACGCTCCGACCAATCTACGGTAGATAGCAAGCAAAAATATTTTCAGGTTCAGCAAAACTTTAATTTCGATTTCCATTTATTTAATATGAGAAACCGCACGGCCGCAGGTTTTGATTATTTAAGAAGGGAAGACGAGCAGATGTTTATTTTTCTAAGCGCATTCGACTGGGTTCCGTTTGCCGGAGGCAATTATGATTCTTTAAATGCGGAAAGCTTGGAAACAACTTATGAAACTTTACGAAATACACCGGGTTACGATTTTGATGCGAATAATACCTACCCCATAACCGGGGTTTTAAACACATATAGTGGGTATATTTCCAATGTTTTGACTCCTGTGCCGGGATTAAATGTACTGACATCCCTTCGCTATGAAAGTAATAATTTTGAAGGTGGTAAAAGCGGTCAGGCAGCTACTCCCGAATACACTCAAGGTGCATGGTCGCCAAAATTTGGGCTAGTCTATGAACTGGTAAAGGATAAGGTTTCTGTTTTTGGGAACTATCAAAACAGTTTTACCAGCAATGGATATATTTTAACAAGTAGCGACGGCGAATTTGTCCTGTCCGATCCCGAAAGGGCCAATCAGTGGGAAGGTGGTTTTAAAACCAATCTCATGGACGGAAGGGTGAATGCCACGATAAGTTATTATAACATTGACGTGAAAAATTCACTGCTAAACACCGGTGAGTATGTAGGTGCCCAAGCTGTACAGAAACAATCGGGAAGCCTAACGAGCAAGGGGGTGGAATTTGAAGTAAGTGCATTTTTGGCAAAAGGCTTTTCTTTAATAGCAGGAACCAGTTATAACGACTCAAGATATACCAGTAAAGATGAACTTGATGCCGATGTTTATAATAGACGCCCCACAACGGCTTCTTCGCCTTGGTTGACCAATTTTAATGCCAGTTACCGTTTTATGGACGGCAAACTAGAAGGTCTTGGCTTTGGTGCTGGGGGCAATTATGCGAGCGATAATAAAATTGTTAACTCAAACTCGCAAGGAGTATTTATACTGCCTTCTTATTTCGTGTTGAATGCAAATGCCTATTACGATATACATAAATTCCGTTTTTCAATAAAGGCAGACAACCTTACCGATGCGCATTATTGGACCGGATATACCACGGCTAACCCACAATCGCTTTTGAGCGTGGTAGGAGGAATTACCTATAGGCTGTAACTATTGTATGGTTCAACTAAAAAATAGTATTGTTTTTAATTGAAGCAACAGCAATAAAAAAGAAAAATGAAACTTAAAACTGCAAAACGTTGGTTTTCATGGCATAAATGGACAAGTTTGATTTGTACAATTTTTCTCCTATTGCTATGTTTAACGGGACTGCCACTTATCTTTCATGAAGAAATTGAGCATCTACAGGAGAATTTTACCGTAGAAACCATCGAAGGGCAGCAAAGGTTGAGTTATGACAAACTGGTTGAAATTGCAGAATCCAAGAATCCCGGAAAACATGTAAGGTATGCTTTTTGGGAAAAAGATGAGCATCCAAACCAAGTGCTTTTTGATGTTGTTGAACATCCTGACGATCATTTTGAAAAGAGCAAATATGTATTGATAAATGAGTACACGGGAGCGGTTTTAAGCGAACCCGAAAACGAAGGGTTTATGTACATAATGCTCCGCCTGCATACCGATATGTTTGCGGGAATCCCTGGAAAATTGTTTATGGGGCTTATGGGGATCCTCTTTATTATTTCGATTGTTTCGGGCATTGTACTTTACGGTCCCATCATGAAGAATTTTGACTTTGGGATGGTAAGGAAGCATAAATCTAAAAGGTTGCAATGGCTGGATACCCATAATTTACTGGGAATTGTAATGGTGGTATGGTTAACGGTCGTAGGCTTGACCGGTATTATAAATACCTTATCCGATGTAGTTTTGGGGCTGTGGCAACAGGGACAACTTGCAGAAATGACGGCCCCCTATAAAAATGAAAAGCCAATAGAAGGAAGTTTAAGTTCTCTGGAAGCTGCTGTAAATGTAGCCGAAAATAAAATACCCACCATGGATGTTTCTTTAGTTGCCTATCCTGGTACCCCTTTTACAAGCAAGCACCATTATGCCGTGTTTATGAAGGGAAATACAGAACTTACCTCCAGACTGTTAATGCCCGTACTTATTGATGCAAAATCGGGCACTATTACAGACGCACGTAAAATGCCGTGGTATGTGGATACACTTTTTATCTCACAGCCACTCCATTTTGGCGATTATGGCGGGATAACCTTAAAGATAATCTGGGCTGTTTTTGATGTATTGACAATCGTAATCCTTATCACAGGACTATATCTATGGTTTGAAAGAAGAAAGTCTAAAATAACTTTTTCAAAAAATAACAGTAAAGTTAAAGGATGATGCGAAACAAACGATTTAAACTCTGGGGAATACCAATTGTTTTGGCAATCATTTCGTTATATGCTTTGATATCTGCCTTGGTAGGAGGATGGGTTACCGATATTATCGCAAGTATATTATTGGCCATTCCAATCTATATTATGTTTAAAAAATATATATGGCATTCGTCAAAATAATCTAGGACTGTATAAAACTATGGTCCCGGCTATGTTTTTTTATAATACCTGATGGCGATTAATTTATAAGCTTCAAATTTTGATATAAAGTTGCATTTATTACTATCCAGATACCGGAGCGCTATTTTGTTACAAACATTTTTTTATCCGGAATATCGATTGTCAGTTTTTTTCCTATCCAATTTATTCCCATAATCCCTTCATAAATCAAGCCCTCAATAAATGTAGCTTTGAAATTTTCAATGGAGACATTCCTGTTTTTATCTTCCATTTTTGGTAATCGGGAATAATAATAGGTGTTTCCGCTTTCGGGCTTGAAATAACTTGCCTTAAATTCACTTTTTACCGCTGTTTTGTCGATTCCCAGTGTTTCCATAAAACGGGCATTAAATCGGAATACATCAAATCCTGCACCGCTGTCCAGTCTTACACTCAACGTCAGTTTGTCATTAAGTCTCACTTGCGTTGATATATTTATTTCGATTTCACGATCGTTTGAAATTTCAATGGGCATTTCAAAGTCTTCTTGTTGTTTAATTTCTTTTAACGTGGTATCAGATTCGATATTCAGTGTCTTATTCTCAAAATCGATGGTGAAAGGGGTATTTTTCAATGGTGTTAGCGAAATTAATCCGTCAAGCGGGAACTTGATGTCATAAACGGCAAAAGTCTCATTATCGATCTTGAAGTCTTCAACCTTTAGGGATTTGGACTTCCATAAATCTACTTGAAGTTCTTCGCCTGTTGCCCTATGTCCTGTATAAAAATGGTCGGTTTTTTCTAAATCGGTTATTTTGTCGGCAAAATCTTTAGTGAGAAGGTTTATTCCTGCCCCAGTATCAAAAATAAAGTTTCCTTTAATCCCATTGACTTCGGCCGAAATAACGATATGTCCACCCTGTGTTAGCGTAAATGGAATTTTGATTTGGGATTTTGGTTTTTCCTGCGCATAAGTAAGTGGGGATATTAAAATTAAAAGGATTAAAATAAGTTTGTTCATAAAGCTGTAGCATTTTGTGTGTATGTACGACGATTGCCTTTCTAATTTGTTACAATTTAAAACATGTCCTTATCTGGTACAGTTGGAAAATTATTGATTTAATGGTTATGTCCTGTGGCAGATTAGTAAAATCATATAATTTCGGATTAATTCCCATTAATAACACGTTTTCATTTTATAAAGATTGATGTTTTACTTGCAAAATTTTCTTAAATAGGATTACATGAGAAAATGTTTGGCAAGCTTTTATTGCCAGAAAAGGAAGCATAAGCCGTTCCGGTTTTTGTTGCTAGTTTCCTTCAGCATAGTACAGGATACAAATCACTATAAACAACCTTAGCTTTATTTCTTTTAAAGAAATCTACAGTAAGGGTTTTTATTGAGGAGTTTTCACGAACAATAAAAGTAATTAACTGCTAAACTATCAACAATTAATATAGAAAGATGAAAAATTATTACCTGCTCATTGTGTTTTTTGCATTTACCATATTATCCCCGATAAATGCCCAGAACAAAATGGAAAAACTAAACAAGGGCCTTGTGGCCGTTAGAATTAATGAAAATAAAGTATATATTAGTTGGAGGCTTTTTGTAAATGATTCCGAAAACATTGGTTTTAATTTATACCGAGATGGTGTATTAGTTAATAAAAAGCCGATACATAATTCAACAAACTTTACGGATAATACCACAAAAGATGGAATTTATCAGATAAAAACAATAGTTAACGGTAAAGAAACCTCTTCTTCTGAAACGGTAAATGTCTGGCAACATGATTATTTGGAAATCCCGTTGCAAATACCGCCCGGAGGAACTACGCCCGATGGAGTTTCGTACACATATACGGCCAATGATGCCAGCGTGGGCGACCTGGATGGCGATGGCCAATATGAGATTATACTGAAATGGGACCCGACCAATGCTAAGGACAATTCGCACAATGGTTATACGGGAAATGTTTATTTAGATGCATATACCCTTTCGGGAGAATTCAAATGGCGTATTGATTTAGGCGGTAATATAAGGGCAGGAGCTCATTACACACAGTTTATGGTATATGACCTTGATGGCGATGGAAAAGCAGAAGTGGCATGCAAAACTGCAGATGGAACAATCGATGGGACCGGAAATGTTATTGGCAATCCCGATGCGGATTACAGAAATAAGAGCGGAAGGGTTCTCGAAGGTGCCGAATACCTGACTGTTTTTGAAGGGGATACCGGTAAGGCCATAACTACTACAGACTATATACCCGGAAGGAGAAATGTAGGCTCCTGGGGAGATACATATGGTAACCGTTCCGATCGTTTTTTAGGTGCGGTGGCTTATTTAGATGGACGACATCCCAGCCTGGTGATGTGCCGTGGGTATTATACACGGACAGTAATTGCCTCTTGGGATTTTAAAGATGGGCAACTTAAAAAAAGATGGATTTTTGATACAGATGATACAGGGAACCAAGCATATGCCGGACAGGGAAACCATAATTTGAGTATAGCCGATGTGGATGCCGATGGCAAAGATGAAATCGTATATGGTTCCATGACAGTTGATGATAATGGCAAAGGACTGTATACAACCGGCTTGGGGCACGGAGATGCCCTGCATGTTTCCGATTTTGATCCGGAAAGGCCAGGGCTGGAAGTTTTTATGCCCCATGAAAATAAAGTTGATGGCGTAACTTTTAGAAGTGCCCGTACAGGAGAAGTCATTTGGCAGCATAAGAAAAAAATGGATGTAGGAAGGGGGCTCGCTGCCGATATTGATGCTACACAAGTAGGGGCAGAATTTTGGGCTTCCGGAGACCTTGGGGTTTATAATACTGATGGGAAACAGGTAGGAACCGAGATCCCTTCCATTAATTTTGCCATTTGGTGGGACGATGAATTGGATAGAGAACTATTGGACGGGAATTCCATCTCAAAATATGGTGTTGGAACTGTTTTTACTGCAGAAGGATGTAAATCAAATAATGGGACCAAGGCTACACCAAGCCTTCAGGCAGACCTTTTTGGTGATTGGCGGGAAGAGGTAATGCTACGTACTTCCGATAATTCGGCGCTGCGGATATTTATAAATCCGGAAATGTCTACCCGAAAATTGCCCACCTTAATGCAGGACAGGCAATACAGAATGTCAATTGTTTGGCAAAATGTTGGTTATAACCAACCGCCATGGCCTTCCTTTTATTTAGGGTACAATATGGAATTTTATAAAAAAACCGAAAAGCACTCAAAAAAATAGAAAATACTAATTAAAATACTTTCATTGCTTTAAAATTTTGTCTTTGTAATAATAATCGAACTCAGGTTAGTAAATTAATTAGGGATTAGACTGATGCTTGCTTTTTTATTTCGGTCACAGCCAATGCTTTGGTCTTCTACATTGTAATATAATTCTGCGACCTGAATACTGCTCCTACGGGTTTCGTAGGTATCTATTCCTTTGCTGGACGGCACCCTTCCCGGATGCGTAAAATAAAAAACATAGGCTTTGTCGTTGCTAATCACCACATCAGGATGCCCGCCTTTTACCTTATCGTCAATACCTTTTCCCGGTTCTTTTAAGATGTTGTGCGCTTGTTTGTTCCATGTTGCAAGATCGGTTGAACTATAAACAGAGAGACCATCCCAACTGTCGCAGATCATCCAGAATTTCCCTTTCCATTTAAATGTTACCGGGCCTTCGCCACGGTCTTTCGCGGCTTTTTTGCTTTTGTTTGGCCAATGGTACAAATCATCGCTATCTGTATAATAAATTGACTTCCCGTCATTTTCATTGTTATAAAACAAACGCCATTTTCCATTGGGAAGCCGAATAACATCGGCATCGATACATCTTTCGGAGGCTAATTTCAATTCAGATTCAAACTTCCAGCTAAGTAAATCGGTACTTGTTAAGTGAATAATTTTACGAGGATGGTACCAATCAGAAAAAATACCGGGAACATAGGTTAAATACATATGATAAATTCCTTTGTTTTCAATAACGTCTGGTGCCCAATACGAGTATTCTTCGGTTGGCCGATAATCAATATTGCATATACCTTTATATTTCCAACTGGCGCCGCCATTTGAAGATTCTGCAATGCCTATTTGTGTACCGTGCACCCAACTAATGGTATCCAAACTATCGACATTGGCCCTGCGATTGGTATAAAACATATACCATTTGTTTGCCTGTTCGTTCCAAATTACCGTTGGATCGGCTGCTCCATCGTGTACGGGGTCTCTGTATAATGGCTTATCGGCTGTTTGCCCTTGCGTATTAACGATACCACAAATGCACATTAAAAATAATTGAACTGTTGTTTTCATATATTAAAACATTTTTTGAAGTCCTTCCCATTTTACGTTCCATTTTCCATCTTTTGGGAACCCGGGATTTTCTATGGTATTTCCGTCCCATCCGGCACACATAAGGGCAACGGCAGTTAGGATCCCCCCATTTCCGGGCAGGTAAATGGTAAGCCGCTCGTCCTGAAAATTATGGCCATTGGGAAGATATGTATTGGTACGGATATCCATTAATAGTGCTTCGACTGCTTTTTCAGGCATGTGCAAACGCGTAGCCGTCATGGCAGCCATGGGGAAGTCCCAGCCCCATGTATCGTCCCATGTCCAGTCTGTCCAAATGAGATGAAAGGTATTCTTCATAATTCCTACATCAACCTTTTCGGTTAAGGGGAGCATCCCCAATGTTCCCAAAACAGAAGGATGGTCTGTCTTGAAAACGGGATTTGTATAGGAGTCCCGTGCACTTTCCGTTGCCAGGTATACCTTGTTCAAAACGGGAAGCTCCGATAAGTTGTTCATTACTTCAACCCATTTCTTCGGTGGGGTCTCACCAAGCCTTGCTTTCCATTCAATGGCGGTTTTCAGGCCCCAGAACCAATAGTTTAGTTCGTAGGTAGGGTTGAAGGTTTCCATTGCTTTAAAGCGTTCTTGTGCGGCAATTACGCCCGGCCCGAGCTCATACCGTTTTTTTTCTTTATTGAAATGGGCGAAAGAGGCCATGAAATCGGCCGTGGCAAACACGTTTTTTTTATAGGTATTTAAAATGTCCCTGGAAGGGTTTCCTTGGTAAAGTAGTTCGGCAAAGGTGATGTAATGCGGCTGCTGCCAAATCAGAAATGAACCTACCGAAGATGGGCTTTCATTTCCATAGGGATCGGTCATTTTTTGCCATCGAAGCCCATCAAAACCTTGCCTTTTCGCAATTTTAAAGGCTTTGTCGCGTACCTTGTCATACCAATTCAAAGATTTTTGTAGTAAATTACTGCGGTTCCATAAGGCAAAATGAACCCCATGCCACCAATGCATTTCCAAATGCGGTTTTCCATACCAGCTGTTATAGGTAAGTCCGGTTTCTTGTGGGGGTTGGTTTCCGGAACACTGTAATTTGGTTAAATACTGGGAGAGTACCACGCGCCGCTCTATTTCAAAAGCCCTTTTATCGGTACACTGTGAAAAATCGACCGCACCACCGCTGAGCCAAAAACGTTTCCAGTTTTCTTTGCTGTTTGTCAGGGTCTCATTATAATCGGGGGTGCTTTTAGTGTTTTTTTCAGTAGTGAACTTACAGGTAAAAGAGAAACTTTTTTCAGTTGGGGCAATGATAAAATAATGCTTTTCTTTTTCGGTAATGGTGGCCTTATTTTTCCATAAAAATTTGGCATGATAAATTAAAGAATCCATGCGGTGTGTTATCCAAGCCCCATTATTTGTTGTTTTTAAAGTGCTCGTGTAATTTTTGTTACTTTGCCGGTTTACGCCCGTATCTTTCCATTTTCCCGAAGGATATGGAATGCGGAACCTAATTTTAAGTTGCCCTTTTGTAATTAAATCCGATGTTACTTTTACGGCGATAACGTCCTGTTTTTGGTGCGAAGCGGTTTCAACTTTAACGGGAGCCCCCTCAATATAAAATTCACTGGTTATAATGCCCGTCCATAAATTTAATTCCTGATGAATGCCTGTAAGGTCTTTGGGCGTTATTTGTTCCCCGTTTTTTTTGGTAATTTCAAATCCCAGATTTCCCAGCTGTATGCGGTGTGGGTTTTCCCTGAACCAATTTACGGCCTGCTTGCTGCGTTCCGGGGTTTTTATTTGCACGGAATAAGGTACCTTTCGGCCATATTGGTCATAGTTTTTCAAAGTTTCTTCGAAAATGTACGAATCCGGGTTTTTATAAGAATCCCATCCCCATTCCGATTGTGTCCCCAAAGAAACGCCCCCCTGGTAATATTCAGCAAAGGTTTGAAGCCCGGTCACATCGGTTGTAAAAGCAAAGCTGCCGTTCCCAACACTAAGTGAGGCTAATGTGTCGAGAGAAGTGACAATAACATTGTGGCGGGTAACCAAAGCCTTTCGGTCTATTTCTTGGGAATGTCCCTTAAAAGCCATACCGAAAAGCAAAAGAAAAGAACAAAATTTAAGGTTGGAATATGTTTTCATGATAATTATTTTAAAAGCGTAATACTCATAATACCGATTATAACGTCGTTGGCGGTCGTTTTTAATTCTATGTTTTTTAATTTTTTTTCAGGATTTAAGGGAAGGTCCAAAATAGTTGCCGAACCACCATCTATGGCATAGTCTGTAAATCCTTTTATAGTTGTATAATCTTTAAAATCGAGGAAAACTTTTCCTGTTTTTAAATGCACTCTTGGTGGCTTTGGGGCATTGGTAGTAAAGGCATATCCATCTGTATAATAATCCTGTTCAATAGGCCACCAATTTTCTGGATTTCTCAGGGATAAATTTGTTTGTGAACCATCTTGGTAGTGAACTATAATTTCTCCGTTCTGGAAATGGCTTTGCATGGGGTTGGTAGTTCCCGCCATTAATAAATATAGGTGTTTTGCCTTACCGGATAGTTTTAGTTGAACGCTTTCCGGGAAATTGTCCCATTGAGAGGTGAAAACAATATCATTGGTGTTTTCCGGGGCTATTTTAAAGGGAATGTTGTTATAAAATAGGTTTCCGTTGTTTCTTTGGGCCACTTGTTTTAAGCCCGAATCGTTAATTTCCGGAGCTATAAATGGGTAACACCAATTCCCGATACCTTGTGTTGGAAGCTGAAGTGTTGGCGAAGTTGGACGGGGCGATACATATGCCTGCTTGAAAATATGGGTTACTTTACCATTAAAACGGTCCTGTAGGTCAATAGTTTCAAATTTACTCCTATCAGGGGCTTGTATGTTCCAATTTTGAAAATTTTGGACATACATAGAATGATTTCCCTGTGCATTAATCTGTAATATATTGGTTCCTGGAACTAAGGCACTTTCGGCAATGTTAATATTCAAATCATTAGTAATGGAAATCTTTCTTTTATAATGGTTAACAGAATAAGTAATGTCGAAAGCTTTATCGCTATTGTTTTTTAAAGTAAGGGTGGTCCCTTTTTTAGTTGATGAGGTTTGTGCCAATTCTATTTCGGGGAGCAATTTTACATCAATGGGCTGCCACCAGGTAAAGTCCCCTTGTTGTAATTGAATGAAAAAGGTTTTATGCCCTAAATCATTATTAAACTCTGCCAAAAAACCGTGCTTGCTAATTTGATGGGCTTTCAGAACCGATTGCGGGTCGTATGATTTTAGGAATTTTACAGCCTTGTTGGCTATTTTAAAGGCACTGTTCTTGGTATAATTTTCCGGAAATGTAAGTTTTTCGATGTCGCTGCCCTTCCAGATAATTTCTATGTTATAATCGGTCTTGTAGGTATCGGTAATTATAACTTTTGGTGAAACGATTGCAGTTTCATCAACATACCATGTGGTTATTTTTTTATTGTTGATTTTAATTTGTCCAATGGCATCTTTTTCAGCATTGACAATCAGTTTCAACGTCATTTTTTTTGGAAAAAGGGGTTTGATATGAAAAATACTCTTATCGCCTTTTGAAGCATACGAGTAATGTATGTCAGGAATTTTAATACTTGCTTTGTCCCAGCTTTCAGGAAAGCCGGGCTGAAGGGTCAAGGTGTCCGAAATTGCATTTGGTTTAATTCCATAAAGGCCTTCGACCAGACTTCGGGCGGCCATCCCTATCGGGTCGGCAAAGTCCCTATAGAGTTCACCGCGCATGGCATCATAAAAAGATAGTTGTTGGAAACCTCCGGGCGAAGCCCCCAGATACATGCTTTCTATAATTCCGCTTTGCCATAGTTTGAATGCTTTTTCGGGGCGTTGCCCTTGCCAATATGCCAAAGAGGTATGTAAAACTTCCGCAAGAGCAACATTGTTGACCGACCAGGTATAGGGCTGCCAATTGGTGGTAGCGATAAGTTGTAAGTCATTTTGGGGCAAACCTTTTGCTCTTATGGGAATATGAGGGATTTCGGTGTCGATATAACGGAGCATCTGGTAAGCCTTAAAATTATCGGGAACGCCTTCGTCAATGGTATGGTAAATGCTCCAAATTCCGGGCTTATTATGTGTTAATTGCTTGCCTAATAAATCTTTGTATTCTGCGTAAATTCCTTTATTTGAAATCCAGAGCGCTGTATTTAAAGCCTTTTTTATGCGGTGTGCTTCTTGCTGGTAATTTAAATGGTCTGGAATTGTCAAATTATTTTTTTGGGCAATAGCGGCAGCCAGTTTATTGGCACTGTAATTATAAGCCGAAGCATAGCTTACAGACCCGCCACTGTATTGTAGCGCATCACTTGCCCAAATACAGGCATAGGCATCGTATAAATAATTGTTGTCGGTATCAAAATTTCTTTTTTCCCAAGCCAGGTGCCGCTCTATAGCTGGCCATATATTTTTAATAAATTCTTCATTGCCAGTCCAGAGATAATGGCGGAGCACCTGATTAAAAAAAACCGAATTCATATCATAATGGTGCGCAACCGTATTGTTGTTTGGGTGCCTGCTTATATACCCCCGGCTGAACATGGCCGTCCCGATTTTTTCTTTTTGGCGCGCAAAGTTTCGAGCGGTATCCGGGACAACTGGCCCCGAAGGGGGATCGGTTACCTGCGAATTGGCATAACTTGTAAAATGAAGTTCAGCCCGGTCATGCCAGCCCAATGGATCGGCCACATAAGCTCCTCGCCAGGCATTTAAGTGCATACGCCACGCTATGGAACCGTGTAAAAATGCTGGGCTTTCCCAAATAGCATCCCCGGCGGTAGCCAATGCGCCCCCAAGGGGATTTATATATGGATCTGGAGTTGCTACCGTTAAAATAGCGGCTGTTTTTTGTGCTTTTTTAATCCCTTTTTCAAAACTGGCTGCTGGCGACGCTGCTTTTGACATGGTAGCCGTATTTTCAAATTTCCAAAAAACAGATTTTTTTGGCGATTTGATTTTACCTGTTATGACCGGAAAGGAATTTTCTTCAGATTGGAAAATACTTAACGGACTATCTTGATGTGAAGCAGATGCAATTTTGACCTCTGAGGCTGGAAATTGCCCCGTTATGGATTTATTGTTTCTTGAACCGTATTTTACCGTAAACGAATTTCCTTTAATGGAATACTCATTGTTAGCACAATATTCCGGTTGTAGATAAAAAACCGATTCCGGGTCCGCGCCAATATCTCCGTCCCGGTGAAATTTTTTACCACTGGCACCGCCATATACCCAAATTATATCTACCGTTTCGGGAATGTTTTCCGAAGTAAGCCGAAGCATAAAACCCTCGCTTTCGGGCAAGGCAACGACTTGAAGGTGAATTTTCCCCTGTTTTAATAAAGGGTCGGTAATCTGATAAGACATAATTCCGGGGGTATAAGTCGTTTTAATGCTATCACATTCCGTTAACCATTTACTGGTTTCTTTGCCTAAAGAAGAAATGCCCAGTTTAAAATTACCGCCCATTCCGGGCATGTACATGGCAAATTCCGGTAAGTCGCCGGTTTCGACCCTAAACCCCGTATGGGTACCATACAAAGCCCTGTTGAATTTTCGGTGCCCATTTTTTAATTCGAAACTTTTTCCTTTAGGCGCATAATGTATCTTTCGGATGCTATCGTGCCAATATTGATGACTTTGTGCATTTATACCAAGTGAAATAAAGAAGCAAAAAAAGATGATATAAAGTTTGGATAAATTTATCATTAGGGTTGGTTATTTTCGAACCATAATATTCAAAAAAAATCCCGAAGGTTCCATCCTGTACATCCATGCATAAAAAAAACTGCCTTTAGAAAGACAGTTTTACTATGTTTTTAAAAAGTATGTTTTTTCTGATAATACCTGCTAAAAACCAGGTATAAAAATCCGCAGCAAATCCATGTGGGCAATGTAACGAAGGATAAGAAAACATTAAACTTCAACGAAATAAAATAAAAAATACCAAAGCTGATTAGCCATGCCCATAATACGGCATAATTGAAATTAATATTTGTTTTTTCAGCATAAAAAGAGGTAATTCCTGCTCTTTTGGCAAAGAAATAATCAAAAACTATAATGGCGCCAATTGGAGCAAGGATAAAGCCGTAAAGTGCTACAAAATCCAATAATTTCATGGCAAATGCAGGAAAAAGTCCGGCAATGGTAGCTATTGCACCCGCTAAAATAGTAACCCAAAAAGTAGAGGCTTTCGGTATAATGGCTTGAAAGGCAAGTCCGGCTCGGTAAATTGTTGGATTTGCCGTTGTCCAACCTGCTAAAATAACCGCGAGTATACCAAAAATGCCAATCGCATTGTGGGCCAATGGGCCTGGTGCTACCGTTGGTGCTTGTCCGTTTGCCAAAAAAGCCTGGGCTTCCGGGGATTTTAAATAAACGGCATATAACAAAGCTGCTGCAATCCAGGCAATGTAATGTCCAATATAGATCCCGCCGGCGGTTGTCCAGCCGATAGAAGGGTTTTTGGCAAACCTGAAAACAGAGAGGTCGGACATGCCAATGTGCATGGCCGCATTGGCAAACCAAGACCATAAAAACACATGCCAGAACGTATATTTTATCTGTCCCGGAAACGGATCGCTGCCTTCCCCCCAAAGGTTCCAAAAATCTGAAAAACTGTGTACTTCCAATTGAGACAAGGCAACGATGCCACAAACAATAAATGCCAAAACAATTATGGGCGACATCCAGTTGGCCGCTTTGGCCACCGTATTGTATCCTTTTGCAGCGATTATCGAAATAACGGCCCCCAAAACCAGTACAATGGTTATCCATGTAATGCCATTGGGCAGGGTATCGGTTAATTTGGGCATTTCCATATTAAAGGGAATTCCAACGGCGGTTGCCGAAACGGTTATCATGGCCCCGGCCAAAAAACAGAACAATACCCCATTTGCCAAATTATAAACAGTCACCAATTTTTTACCACATATTTTTTCTAAATGAAAATAAAGGGTATACCTAAACTTTGTCCCGATTTCAGCAGTTAAAAAGCGCCAGCTCAATACGGCCATTAAGTTCCCGAGCAAAAGCCCGACAATTAAATCAAAAGCACTTACGCCCGTTGTGAGAAACAAAGGTCCGATTACAAATTCGGTTCCGGCGGCGTGTTCCCCGGCATACATTCCCAAAAAGCTTTTCCATCCTTTTAGTTTAGAATCCGGAACGCGTTCCCTTTCATATTCGCCTCCTGCAATTTGCTCGATATCTTCTTCAATGGTGTATTGTGTCATAATTTAGTTTTGGTTGTTAAATTAAGTGTTTGGGTAAGTCGGCAATTTTTTCGCAGCAAAGCTGATCCATTACTTGCTTTAATTGAACCTTTAACATAGATATGGTATGGTCGCCCCCTTTATTGCCCAAAGCCGCGGCTCCATACATAAAAGACCTTCCCATAAAGGTAAATTTGGCACCACTGGCCAAACTCCTTGCTACATCCGGGCCAGAACGTAGCCCGCTGTCCATCATGACTTCAATCTGGTCGCCGTATTTTTCTGCAATGGTTGTAAGTGGTTTTATGGTAGATTCCCCTGCATCGAGTTGCCTCCCGCCATGATTGGAGACAATTATGCCATCAAACCCTAAACGGATGGCTTCCCGGGTATCTTCTTCAGAGGCAACTCCTTTTAACACCAATTTTCCCTTCCATTGGTCGCGAATGGGTTTGATACGGTCCTCATTGAGCCTGCCGGAAAAAGTTTCATCCATGAATTTTCCCAATTGCTTTAAATTAAGACCGTTTGGCATATAGGGCTTGATATTTTCAAAATTGGGCTGTCCATGTTTAAGTGTTTCCATGGCCCAAATCGGCTTACCGAGAATTTGTAAAATATTTTGCAGGCTCATCTTTGGCGGAAGTGCCAAACCATTTCTAAAATCCCTTGGCCGATACCCAAATGTGGGTACATCGCATAATAATACCAATACGGGGCAACCGGCATCACCGGCACGCTTTATAATATCTTTTCTGATGGAATCATCAACAGGATTATAAAGTTGAAACCAGGCATTTCCTTCGGTAAGTTCGCTGGCCCTTTCAATATCCATGGTTGTTACCGTACTTAAAATAAAGGGAATGTTATGTTGAAAAGCCGCTTTGGCTAAAATTTCAGGAGAATTTGGCCACATAAGCCCTTGAAGGCCAACCGGGGCAACACCAAAAGGCGCATCGTATTCTTTCCCGAAAAGTGTGGTTTTGATAGACGGGTCTTTGTAGTTTTTTAGGTAACGGGGCTCCAACTGGACTTCTCTGAGTTCGGCGGTATTCCGGTGTATGTTTACATCTTCATTGCAACCGCCGTCCAAGTATTCAAAAGCAAACCTTGGAATTCTTTTTTGTGCTTTTTTCCTTAAATCGTCAACCGATGGATATTTATAATCGAAACTTAATGCCATGTAATGTTTTGTTATTTTATTATGAGCGGAACATGTTTTTTTAACGAATAATTCTTTTTAAGGAATTTAGAATTAAGCTGCGTGTCCGAAATACTAATGGCCGCCCCCAGGGCAGACCCCAAGGAAGCATCTGTTGTGCTCAATTCCATATTCCTTAAATAATGCGATAATAATTTTATATAGATGTCATTATCGCTAAAACCGCCGTCAATATACAATTTTGTAATAATGTCGCCTCCTTTGACCATTTCTATGCTTTTAACCTGTAGTTTAACCAGTTCGATCATTAAATGGTGATAGGCATCTTCAAAAGTATCATAAGGTAGCTCGGTGGCAACTAACGGCACTTCGTTGGGAATGCTTTCCCATTTAAAGAGGTGTTCAAATTCTTTGGTGATTTCATAATAAGCATCTTCGTTGAATTTTACTGTTTTATGATAATCTTGTGGAACCCCGTACATTTCTGCCAACTTTTTTACCTGAATTTTATATTCGTTGCCCAAGAATAACCGCGAAGCTTTTACCTGTTTTCCGTTAATCCGCATATAATTGATACAATTTTTTGCAACATCGTTTGTGGTTAATTCAGATGACGAAAAGGGATTTAAAGCAATACTCCAAGTACCTGTGGAAACCAATATAAACGGATCGCTCAAACTTCTTACATATGGTAATAAAGCCGCGGAGCTATCGTGAATGCCAACGCCAATTTTAATGCGCTTTCCATTGTAGTTCATGTTAATACTGGTCTCGGTAGAAACAATGGGCGGTAAAATTTTATGGATATCCTCTTGATAAACCCACTGGTGATAATCTTTTTTGTAGTAATCCCATAAGGCGGTGTGGCAGCCAATACTGGTGTATTCGCTTAGTGGAATTCCCGTAAAAATATAGCTGAGGTATTGTGGCAGGTGTAGCGAATACTTGATCTTTTTAAATATTTCGGGTTTGGTATGTTTAAGCCAATACAATTGCATGCCCGAATTGAGCATGCCTTCCCTGGAGGAACCCGTTTGTCTTGTAAAACCTATTTCCGGGCCGTATTTTTTATAAAATGAATCGATTAACGATTTTTCGATGGGCTTGGTATAATTGTAAAGGGGGGTGAGCGCCTCCCCGTTTTCGTCCAAATGGACAAAGCTGGCCCCGTAGGATGAAAAGTTAATAGCCTTTACATCAAATTCTTTCGCCTCTAAAATTTGGTGGAACAGGTCTTTTAGCCAATTTTGAAGTTTTTCCAGGTTTTCGGTCGGGTGGCCGTCTTCATCTTCAATCGGATCAAAGCGTACATATTCACGATACACCTCCTGAAACTCTTCATCAAAAAGGAAAAACTTTTTATTGGTCTTTCCGATATCGAATACAGCGGTAACTTTCTTTTTCATCTTTCTATCGTTATAGGCCGGTGGCAACCGTATGCTTTCCACGTTCTTTTACCAGTTGTTCCCTTACCAAAAGCGACCTGTATGTTTTTAGGGGGTCGATGGCTCCATGTTGTTGCAGCCGGGCTTGTTTTACAAGCGGTCGGACATCTGTTAAATAGGCACTTTGAAGTATTTCTTGGCACAAGGTAATATCATTATTTTTTTGTGCTTCTTTAAGTTGATGTTGGTCTACCAATAACGCTTTGGCATAGGTAACCTGAATGGCTTCCAAAGATTGGATGAGGTCTTCCAATGGGTCTTTTAAATTATGGCTGGCATCGATCATCCAGGAAAGCTCCGGGTTTTGCGGGTTGTTGTTCATTCCGTAGACCAATTCATTAAAAATAAGGAAAAGTGCATATGGCTTTATGGAACCTACCGTTATATCGTCATCGCCATACTTGCTGTCGTTAAAATGAAAACCGCCCAACTTGCCTTTCCACATCAGGGTAGCAACTATTTGTTCGATATTGGTATTGGGTAAATGATGCCCCAAATCTACCAAAGTATAGGCCTTTTCGCCACATTCGTTGGCCAGCAGGAAAGAAGTGCCCCAATCTTGAATAACCGTACTGTAAAAGTAAGGCTCGTAAGGTTTGTATTCAATAAACAATTTCCAGTCATCGGGAAGGACATCATAAATTTCCTTTAGGCTATTTTGCGTGTGCGAAAGCGCCGTTTGAAAGTTGTTTTGCCCGGGAAACGAACTCCCGTCTGCCAACCAAACGGTAATACTTTTAGAACCTAGTTCTTTGCCAATATCGATAACTTCCCTGTTATGGGCAATGGCCTGGTCTCTTACAGTTTTGCTGGTATTGCTGAGCGATCCAAATTTATACGATTCTTTGGCATTGGGCTGGTCTTGAAATGTATTGGAGTTTACCGCATCGAATTTTATATCCAAACTATTTGCCAGCTCCTTAATTGCTTTATAATCTTCAGGAATATCCCATGGAATATGCAGGGAAACAGCTCCGGCACTTTTTGTAAGGGCATGGATTATCCCAATATCTTCCAGTTTTTGTTCTAATGAAGCCGGTTCGCCATAATATGAAAAGCGCCCAAATCGGGTTCCTCCGGCTCCTAATGCCCAACTGGGTATGGCAACTTGAAAATTGGCTAATTTGTCAACAATTTGATCTACTTCTATACCTTGTTTTGAAAGAGATGAAGCTAAATGATCGAATTGGTTTTTATGAATGGAAATATCGTTTTTATTGGTGTTTAGTTGGTCTGGGTTAATAATCATATGTTTAGATTGTTTACAGGTTTTTTAAAACCTGAGTGAATTTAAAAATAAATCTCCATAGGTTGGTAAAACCTATGGAAGATTTACTTAAGCTAACTAACAACTGTGCATCTATCTAACAAATGCATTTGCCATTCCACCGTCCACATTTATTATGTTTCCGGTAGATTTATCCAGAATGGCCACGAGTGAAAATACACCATTGGCAATATCTTCCGGATAAATAATTTCGTTCAATAAATTTCTTTTTGCATAGTGGGCGGGAAGCTCGTCTACGGAAATTCCATAGGCTTTGGCACGGCCTTCGGCCCATTCGCCTTCCCAAATTTTACTTCCTACAATAACACCGTCGGGATTTACGGTATTGACCCTTATTTTGTTGGCCCCGAGCTCGGCGGCCAAAAGGCGGGTCATATGTTGTTGGGCCGCTTTTGCGGTTCCATAACCTACATTGTTCGGCCCGGATACCAGTCCGTTTTTACTGGCAATGTTTACGATATCACCTCCCAGGCCTTGTTTTTTTAGGATGGCAACCCCTTGTTGGGCCATTAAGAATTGTCCTTTTACAAGAATATTTTGCAACAGGTCCCAATCTTTTAAGGTAGTATCTTCTAAAGATTTGGAGATGGCCAATCCTGCGGAATGAACAATAATATCTATGCCCCCAAATGCAAGTGCAGCATGCTCGAAGGCTTTTTCAATAGAATCCTCTTGGGTTACATCGCAAACAACGGTTGTCACCTGATCTTTTTTATATGTTTTTTCGGCCTCTTTTAAATAGGTTTCATTAATATCGGTCAATACCACATTGGCACCTTCGGCAACTAACTTATCGGCTATCGACTTACCAATGCCGCCCCCTGCACCGGTTACAATGGCCACTTTTCTGGAAAGGGGCTGTTCGGCAGGCATGCGTTGCAATTTGGCTTCTTCGAGCAGCCAATATTCAATATCAAAAGCTTCTTGTCTTGGCAAGGATGTGTATTGAGAAATGGCTTCGGCACCGCGCATTACATTAATGGCATTTACATAAAACTCGCTTGCCACACGTGCCGTTTGCTTGTTTTTGGCAAAAGAGAACATGCCAACTCCCGGATAGATAATAATAACCGGATTGGGATCCCGCATGGCAGGGCTGTTATTGTGTTTACAATTGTTGTAATAATCTTCATATTCTTTTCTGTACCGTTCAAAAGCCGGTGCTAATTTTTTTAAAACCGTTTGATGGGCTGTTACATCTTCATTTTTATCCAGGGCAAGAACCAACGGTTGAATTTTAGTGCGTAAAAAATGATCCGGGCACGAAGTTCCCATTGGGGCCAAACGTTCCAGATCGTTGCTGTTTATATATTCCAGCACGGTACTGCTATCGGTAAAATGCCCGATCATTGGCTTTTCAGAAGAACATAACCCCCGTAATAGGGGCATTAATAGGGCAGCTCTTTCTTTTCTTTTTTCTGATGGTAGACTTGTTACTTTTTCACCGCCAAAGACGTTGCCATTTTCTTTTACCTTTTTCTCGATATATTCCGAGGCCATTTCAATAACCTCCAAACTATTCATATAACATTCATGGGAAGTATCCCCCCATGTAAAGAGTCCGTGGCTTCCCAAAACAATGCCGCGAATTCCGGGGTTTTCGTTCAGGCATTTTTCTAGTTGTAAACCCAGATCAAATCCCGGTCGTTGCCAAGGTACCCATCCCATGGAACCCCCCCATATTTCTTTGGTTACCTTTTCACTGTCTTTTGCGGCTGCAACGGCAATCAGGGCATCGGGGTGTAAATGGTCAATATGCTTAAATGGCAATAATCCGTGCAAAGGGGTGTCTATAGACGGGGCCCTGCTATCGAGATCGTATATACAATGGTCGAAAAGGCCGACCATCCTATCTTCATCTTCCAAACCTTTATATACATTTTTCAAGCTTCTTAACCGATTGGTGTATAAACCGGCAATACCGGCCCGCGTAAGGGTCCCAATATCGCCACCGGAACCTTTTATCCACATTACTTCCACATCTTCATCGGTAAGCGGGTCTTTTTCAATGGTCTTGCAACTGGTATTTCCTCCACCGTAATTGGTAATTCTAAGGTCGGCGCCTAATATATTGGAGCGGTACAAAAAAAGTTCAACTTCGTTCCCTTTTAGAGCACTGGCTTTTTTATCATCCCAAAGATAGTTTACGTATTTAAAGGTTTTCTCCATTTTTTAATTTCTAATTGAATTTTATATGCCAAATGTAATTCTTAATAAAAACCATTCTATCCTGTGGTGTACTGTAAGAGTACAAAAAGAGTTTTTGTTAAAAATTATTATATTGGCAATAATTATTTAATTTTACGCAGTTAATCCGTAAAGTTACTACCAAAACCATAATAAATTATGAGTTCCGTTATGACCCAACCTACCATAAATATTACTATTGATGAAACATCCAGGGTTCCAAAGTATAAACAGATTGTTGACTCTATTATTAATGATATAAGTAAGGGCAGGTTACAGGTAGGCCAGAAAATACCATCAATTAACGAGTTGAGCGAAACCTGTTATTTATCAAGGGATACCGTAGAAAAGGCATACAAACAGTTAAAGGAGAGAAAAATAATAGTGTCGGTTAAGGGAAAAGGCTATTACACTGCCAAGACCGACCTTATATCCAAGGCGAGTATATTTTTTATGATCAATAAGCCAAGCTCGTACAAGATGATGATATACAACTCTTTTGTTAATGCCATTGGAGTGAATGCCCACGTAAACTTGTTTATTTATCATTGCGAGGAGTCGCTGTTTGTAAAAACCCTGGAAAAGAACATGGGAGCTTACGATTATTATGTAATCATGCCCCATTTTAAGCTGGACGATTTAAGTCATGTGAGTTACACCGAGGCCATATTGGATACGATCAATCAAATCCCGAAGGACAAACTCATTATCATGGATAACGCCAAGCCGTTTATTGAAGGGAAATACGGGTCTATTTATCAGGATTTTAAGGAAGATATATACAATGCGCTCAAAGAGGGGTTGGACCGCCTAAAAAAATACGACAAAATATTACTGGTATATCCCACCAAATCAGTCCATCCATATCCAAAACGGATTTTGCACGGTTTTAGGCAATTTTGTGTTGAATATGATTTTGATTTCGAGATTTTAGATGAAATCTATGACGATATGGAGCTTCAAAGTAAGGATATTTATATTACCATTGAAGAAATGGACCTGGTGAATTTGGTTCGGCAAATCCGTAAAAAGGGACTTGTTTTAGGTTCGGACATTGGTATTATTTCTTATAACGAAACCCCGTTAAAAGAATTATTGGGGATTACCGTAATTAGCACCGACTTTAAGGCAATGGGCGAAACGGCCGCTTATATGGTATTAAAAAACAAGAAAGAAAAGGTTAAAAATGTATTCAAGTATATTGAAAGAAACTCTCTTTAATTGCTTGTGGTCATCATAGTACAGGATGGTAGTTATGTCAACCCTTAATATATTGGGCAGAAATACACCAACCCATGTTTATAAAACAAAGAAGTTTTCTACTCATAATTTTTATTTTTTCTAATACTTTATCTGCTCAAAACCCCGGCACCGGTAAAAGCCTGCTATATCATTTCGGTAACAAACATGCCAAAAATGCCATTTCAATAACCAATGCAAGGCCTTTTCAGAACGGCGGTTACGGATTTGATTTTGAAACAGCCGAGAAGGTAAGCGTAGAGGAAAACGCTATATTGGCAAAAGAATCCGTTTATTTTTCAATAACAATCCCAGAAGGAAATTATAAAGTTGAGGTCCAACTAGGGAGCGATAATGCCACAACATGTAATACTGTTAAAGTAGAATCCAGAAGGGTAATGATTTCAGAAGAAAAAGTAAAGGCTGGGCAAAGCATAAATAGGAGTTTTACGGTGGAAGTTAAAAGCGCCCAGATAAACAGTGAGGAAACGGTCAAGTTGAAAGATAGGGAAAAAGCGGCCTTGAACTGGGACAAAAAACTCACTTTTGAATTTGCCAAGGGAACAGCAATACAACAACTTACAATTACAAAACAGGATACTGTTAACGCTCTTTTCCTAGCCGGCGATTCTACCGTGACCGACCAGGATTTATCGCCGTGGGCCTCTTGGGGGCAGTTTATCACTCAATATTTTAACGACGGGGTTGTGGTAGCCAATTATGCTTCGTCAGGAGCTTCGTTGGCTTCGTTCAAGGGAAGAAAAAGGTGGGATAAAATTTTATCGCTCATTAAAAAAGGCGATTATGTAATGATTGAATTTGGGCATAATGATGAAAAAAGAAAAGGAGAAAATGACGGGCCATGGCAATCGTATACCGATTTGCTTAAAGAATATGTAATAAGTGCGCGCAAAAAAGGGGCAAATCCTATTTTGGTTACCCCAACGCAACGGCGTTCTTTTAAAGGTGATGGCACACTAAACGAAACACATGGCGATTATCCCGATGCCATGAGAAAAGTAGCGCTGGAACTTCATGTGCCGCTCATAGATTTAACCAAAATGACAACAAGGCTCTATGAAGCATGGGGCGATGAAGAATCCAGGAATGCTTTCGTGCAATATCCCGCACATACGTTTCCAGGGCAGGAAAAAAAATTGGAAGACAATACACATTTTAATGATTTTGGCGCAAACGAGATAGCCTTATGCGTTGTAAAAGGGATAAAGGAAACTGCTGTTGGACTTGAAAAGTACTTGATAAAAACGCAAGAATATTCTCCGGAAAACCCAAATTATGTAAAAAATTGGACTTTGCCCATAAGTCCGCGATTTGAAGCAACCAAACCAGATGGAAACTAAAAAAAGAAAGATGTACAAAAACTTTTTTGCAATACTGATTGCAGTTGTTTGCATAGGTCCCATAAATAGCATGCTGGGACAGCAAACGGAAAAAATTTACCTTTCGGGAAAAGATTTTAAACATCCCGTAAAGTGGGATTTTATGTGTACCGATGGAGCGAACAGCAACAAATGGACCACCATAAATGTGCCCTCTCAGTGGGAATTGGAAGGGTTTGGAACCTATACCTATGGAAGATGGTATAAAGAGTTGAACCAAGATGAACCCAGCAAGGAAGAAGGTTTCTACAAATACCAATTTAAAGTGCCTCCCCGGTATAAAAACCAGCAGGTGAAGATTTTTTTTGGGGGAGCCATGACCGATACCGAAGTGAAAATTAATGGGAAATTAGCAGGGGCAATCCATCAAGGTGGGTTTTATGAGTTTAGTTATGATATTTCGGATCTGATAAAAATGAATGAAAACAATCTATTGGAAGTTCATGTAAAAAAACATTCAGAAAACACATCGGTAAATAATGCCGAACGAAAAGCAGATTGGTGGCTCTTTGGAGGGATTTACAGGCCTGTTTGGCTGGAGATAAAACCAACGTCTCATATCGAGCATATTGCCATAGATGCAAAAATGAACGGGGCTATGATGGTTAGCTTCAATGGTAGTAAAATTCCCGAAAATGCATATATAGAAGCATCGATCAATCCCATACATGAAGTTAGTGCAGTATTTCCATCACAAAAAATAAATATAGCTACAAACGATGCCCGGTTAAAATTTCAATGGGAAAATATTCAACTTTGGTCGCCCGAGACCCCCAATGTATACAATTTAAAACTTCAACTAAAACAAGGGAATGAGGTTTTGCATGAAGTAAATGAACGTTTTGGCTTTCGGACTATCGATTTTAGAAAAAAGGATGGCATATACGTCAACGGGAAAAAGATACTTATGAAAGGCATTAACCGGCATACCATTTGGCCGGAATCCGGGCGCAGTACCAATAAGGAGATAAGTATCCTGGATGTTAATCTAATAAAGGACATGAACATGAACGCGGTTCGGGGCCATTATCCGCCGGACGATCATTTTTTGGATGTGTGCGACTCTTTGGGACTATTTGTATTTGATGAACTTGCCGGATGGCAAAATCCATATGATTTGGAAACCGGGGCAAAGCTTATCGAAGAAATGGTTGTTCGCGATGTAAATCATCCATCTGTTATTATTTGGGATCAGGGAAACGAAGGAGGCTGGAAAGATGAACTCGACTCGGTTTTTGAGCAATTCGATCCGCAAAACCGTATTGTAATTCATCCATGGGCCGATTACAATGGTTGGGATACACATCATTATCCAACGTATTTAACCGGCGTTCACCGTTTTGTAAATGGAGAAAATGTGTTTTTTCCTACGGAATTTATGCATGGGACATATGATAATGGCCTTGGTGCCGGGTTGGAGGATTTTTGGAATCGTTTTAAAGAAAGTCCGCTTTTTGCAGGTGGCTTTATGTGGGCATTTATAGATGAAGCTGTAATGCGTACAGATTGGGAAGGGGAAAGAAAATACGACTCCAAGGGTTCTTTGGCCGCCGATGGAATTTTAGGGCCACATAGGGAAAAAGAAGGAAGTTTCTATACCGTAAAAGATGTTTGGTGCCCCATACAATTTGAACCCTTGCGCATAACTCCTTCATTTAGAGGGCAATTTTATGTATCAAACGGATACATATATACCAATCTCAATACTTGTACACTTTCGTATAATGTGTTTTCCATGCCAAACGATGCTTTTTATGCAACTAAAACAGCTGTTTCTATTGCCTCTGGGGAGATTTCGTTGCCCAGCATTCAACCAGGTGAAAAAAGGATGGTAAACATGGAGGTGCCTTCAAATTTTAACGAAGGCGATTGGATAGAAGTAAAAGCCCATGATCCATATGGGAGGCTCTTGAATACTTGGACATGGCCCATCCATCAACCTGTTTATTATGCACAAAAATTGATGAAAGAAGAAAGTGGGGAAAAAGCCGATATGGAAGAATTGCCCAATAGCATAGTGTTAAAGGCGAATAATATTCGTGTGGAAATAGGAAAACAAGACGGCATTATTAAAACCATTCATCGAGGAAAAGAATTAATTCCTTTCAATAAAGGGCCTTATCCCATTGGGATGAAAGCAGAAGTTAAGCAAACTACAGTTAAAAAAGAAGGCGACAATGTAGTTTGTATGATAAAATATAACGGGGGGATAGACCATATAAAGTGGATACTATTTCCCGATGGAAGGTTGAAAATGGAAATGCTGGCACTCAAAAACGCAGGCAGAAACAGTGGTTTTGATGGTGCTTTTTATGAAGGTGATATCGATAAATTCGGCATTACATTTTGGTATCCCGAAGAAGGTGTAAAAGGCATGGAATGGTTTGGAAAGGGGCCATACAGGGTTTGGAAAAACCGAATTAGGGGCGCCAATTTCGGTTTGTGGCAAAAAGATTATAACAATACCATTACGGGCGAAAGTTTTGAAAATTTAATGTATCCGGAATTTAAAGGGTACCATGCAAACTTAATTGCCGCAAAGATTGAAGCGGGAAAAAATACATTTAAGGTATTTAGTGAATCTGAAAATGTATTTTTAAGACTGTTTACCCCCGGCGAACCAAAATACGCCTTTAAGGGAGCCGATGCATATCCGGATTTTCCACCGGGCGATATTTCTTTTTTATATGAAATTCCTGCCATGAAGTCTTTTAAACCTGTATCTCAGCAGGGCCCACATAGCCAACCTACAAACATTAGGATAAAAAGTGGAGATGATGGCATTCCGATGCTATTATGGTTTGATTTTAGAAAAATAAAATAGCGATACATGAAACGAACAACGGTTTTATTAGCATGCTTTGGATTTTTATTGATGCAATGCAAAAAGGTAGATTCGGCCAAACAAAAACCTACCGTATATGCGGTTGGTGACTCAACAGTAAAAAACGGACATGGCGATGGAGCCGGAGGGCTGTGGGGGTGGGGCGATTTTATCGGTCAGTTTTTGGATACAACAAAGATACAGGTAGAAAATCATGCATTGGGCGGGACCAGTAGCCGAACCTACCTTCAAAAAGGATTATGGAAACCAGTATTGGATAGTTTAAAAAAAGGCGATTATGTATTGATACAATTTGGGCATAATGATAATGGTCCCATTAACGATAACTTTAGGGCACGGGGGACCATAAAAGGTATAGGCGATGCATCTAAAGAAATCGATAACATGTTAACGGGGAAGCATGAAGTTGTGCATACTTATGGTTGGTATCTTCGAAAAATTATCGAAGGAGCCAAGTCAAAAGGTGCCATTCCTGTAGTGATGTCACCCATTCCGAGAAATAAATGGAATAATGGACAAGTGCCCAGAAATAATGATTCTTATGGGTTATGGGCAAAACAAGTAGCAGCTCAGGAAGCGGTGACTTTTATTGATTTAAATGAGCAAATGGCTTTGAAGATGGAAGGACTTGGGGAAGAAAATATGTATGGAAATCTATTTTATAAAAAAGATCATACCCATACCAGTGCCAAAGGGGCTGTTTTAGCGGCTTCTATTATAACACAAGAATTAAAAAAGACAGCGAACCCTTTAAAAGGATTTGTGCTGGAAAACCCAACCATTATACTTCCCAAAAAAACGGACATTTATTTAATAGGCGACTCTACTGTGGCAAACAATGGAATTCCCGAAGCCGTGGGCTGGGGTGTTGAATTGTACAAATATATGGATACTACAAGGGTCAATATTATCAATAAGGCAAGAGGGGGCAGGAGCAGTCGTACCTTTTATAATGAAAAACTTTGGCAAGCGGTATACGATACTTTACAAAAAGGCGACTATGTATTAATGCAATTTGGGCATAATGATGGTGGAAATATAGACAAGCCTAAATACAGAGGCTCTCTTCGAGGCATTGGCGACTCCATACGAATAATCACAAAAGATGATGGTAAAAAAGAGGAAGTACATACGTATGGTTGGTATATGTCGGTGTTTATAAATGGCGCTAAAGAAAAAGGAGCTGTTCCGGTTGTATTTAGCCATATTCCTAGAAATGAGTGGCAAGGCAAGCAAGTCGAAAGAGCCAACAAAACTTACGGTTTATGGGCAAAGCAAACGGCAATACAAAACAATGCCGAATTTATAGATTTGAACGATAGTATTGCCATAGCTTATGAAGGAGTAGGGGAACCGATAATAAATAAGTTTTTCCCCAAAGACCATACGCATACCAATGCCAATGGAGCTTCATACAATGCATCAATTGTAGCTATGTGCCTAAAGAATGATAAATCAATAGGATTGAGTGGATTTGTATTGGGGCAAAAAGAAATTGACACGCTTTCAGCAAAAACAATAAACGATTCAACAGCAATAAGAAAATGATGAATTTCCAAGGTATATTTTGGATGAGCGTGGTAACTTTAATGGCTTTTTTTGAAGGGTTTTCACAAACAGAAGCATTTAACATCTATTCTAATGCCCGAATGGCAACTATTTTTTATGATGCCAAAGGGAATTCGTTAGATTCCATTTCAGCAAATTTATTGGCCGATGATATCGAGCGTACCACAGGACATAGACCGGAGGTTAAACCTGTTGTGAAAAAAGTAAGCGGACATGCCATATTGATAGGCACTATAAATTCATCTTTCATACAGAAGCATTTTTACAAAAAAACAAGCAAGCATTTTTTGTTGCAAAAGGAAAGTTATGTTTTGCAGCTATCAAAGGATAAGAAACGGTTAATTATAGCGGGCACCGATCCCAGGGGAACGGCTTATGGCGTTTTTAACATATCAAAAAAAATAGGGGTGAATCCATGGTATTGGTGGGCAGATGTACCGGTAGTAAAGAAAAATAAGTTAGAAATCGATATCGATACATCATACTCGAAAGAACCTTCCGTGGCCTACCGGGGAATTTTTTTAAACGATGAGGACTGGGGTTTGCAACCTTGGGCGGCCAACACCTTCGAACCTGAAACGGGAGATATTGGTCCAAAGACCTATGCTAAGCTATTTGAGCTTTTATTGCGCCTAAATGCAAATACTATTTGGCCTGCCATGCACCCCAGTACCAAAGCTTTTTTTCATTATGCGGGCAACCCTGAGATGGCAAAAAAATATCATATTGTTGTGGGGAGTTCCCATGCGGAGCCCATGCTGAGAAATAATGTGGACGAATGGGATGAAAAGCAATTGGGGAGCTTTAATTACAGAACAAACAAGGAACGGGTTTATAATTATTGGGAAACCCGTGTGAAAGAGTCAAAAAATATGGATGCTATTTACACCATTGGCATGCGTGGTGTCCACGATAGTGGCATGGAAGGTGTAGAGAATAAACAAGAAGCCATTACTGTTTTAAACAATGTAATTACAGACCAAAGGCTTTTGCTTGAAAAATATATCAATAAGGATATTTCATCAGTTCCGCAGGCGTTTACCCTCTATAAAGAGGTATTGGACTTGTATAAAAATGGTCTTGAAATACCCGATGATATTACCCTTGTTTGGACGGATGATAATTATGGGTATATCCGTGCCCTGGGTGATGCCAAAGAACATAAACGAACCGGCGGCGGCGGGGTTTATTACCATGCCTCTTATTGGGGGCGGCCCCATGATTATTTATGGTTAAGCACTACCAGCCCAAGTTTAATAAGGGAAGAAATGATGAAAGCATATGATTTAGACGATAAAGAAATATGGATCTTAAATGTAGGCGATATAAAACCAGCGGAATACAACACACAATTGTTTATGGATATGGCATATGATGCCGAAAAGTTTAAAGATGCGGCCTATCTTGAAAAACACCAGCAAGGATTTTATGCCGATGTTTTTGGTGCCGAAGTGGCTAAAAAAATTGTTGATATAAGAAAAATATATTACCAGTTGGCTTTTGAACGCAAACCGGAGTTTATGGGCTGGAGCCAAACCGAACCGACAACGTCCATACACCAAACAGCATACAACCCGCTGGTAAACGGGGATGAAATAAAACAACGCACCGTAGCTTATGAAATGATTGAAAACAGGGCTGATGAAATAGAAGAACGATTGCCGGAAAATTTAAAAAGCACCTATTTTCAATTGGTAAAGTACCCAATTCAGGCTTCGGCCAACATGAATAAAAAATTTTTATATCGGGACAAGGCACTGACCTATGCCGGGCAATTCAGAAAAAGTGCCTCCACTTACAAAGAGAGGTCAAATAAAGCGTATAAAAATATTGTTGCATTAACAGGGCAATACAACCAGCTGACTACCGGAAAGTGGAGCGGTATTATGGATATGAAACCAAGGAATTTGCCCGTTTTTGACAATCCTGAAATAAATATACCAGATATTTATTACAAACAACTTACCGGCATTGCCGTTGAAGATACCCTGAAAACCGCAGAAGGGATTGATAAACTGCCGAATTTTTATATAAATAATGCCGATGCTTATTTTATAGATGTTTATTTAAAGGCAGCCAATCATGCAAAATGGCAATTCTCTAAACTACCAGCTTGGCTTAGAGTTTCAAAAACATCGGGAGAATTAGCTCAAGAATTATTAGAAGATAGAATGTATGTTTCTATTGATTGGGATGCATGGAGAAAATCCGGAAAACCACTTTCAGGAATAATACATATTGAAATGCATGGTATGCAGAAAGAAATTCAAGTAAATGTTTCTGCCAGTTTTACAGATATTCCAAAACATAGCATTATTGAAAAAAACGGAATGGCAGTTATTTATGCCAAAAGCTATACTAAAAATATTCCTTTTAAGAATTCAATGTGGCATGAAATAAAAGGTTTGGGGCATTCAAAAACGGTGATGCAGTCCATGCCTTTTGATAAAACACCTAAAGCAAAACCTGAAAAAAATGCAATTTTAGAATACGAGCTGTATGCCGAAACGCTATCAAATAATGCAGAATTAGCAATTGTTGCATTGCCCACGCACCCCTTGACAACAGATGGACAGGTAAGAATTGCCGTGCAATGGAATGACGAACCAAGCGAAATTATAAATTTTAAAACAGCAGGAAGAAGTGAAACCTGGAAAAAAAATGTTCTGAGCAATAAAGCACTGAAAAAAATAGTGGTACCGATAAAACATAAAGGAAAACAAAAATTAAAGATATATGGCATTGATCCTGGCGTTTCCTTGGACTACTTTATTTTAAAAACAAATAGTAAAGAATTGCCTTATAAATTAATGCAGGAAACAACGAATGATTAATCGATTAATCCATATGAAACATTTTAATTAAGGGTTTTTCAACAGGGGAATTATCTTTATTGGTTTCCATGATATCGGCCATATATGCCCACCATTTTTTAACTATGGGATGATTGGGGATCTTAGAAGGAACAAAATCATCAGTTAATTTTTGAACTGCAAAAAGGGTCAGGGTGGTTTCGTCTAAAAAAATGGAATAATCAGAAATACCTGCTTCAGAGAGTAATTGTTTTAGCTCCGGCCAAATTTCATCGTGCCGTTTTTTATATTCACCCACAAAACCGGGCTTTAGCTTCATGGTAAATGCATTTTTATACATAAAGTGAAATGTTTTTGTTAGTTTTGGTTGAAGTTATCAACGTTTTGGTGAATATGCTTTTCTTTTCTAATACTATCGGAAGCAACTTCTGTTAATCGCACATTTTTAACGGGCTTTTCTTCTTGTCCTAAAATCCGGGATAAAAATTCAACGTTTTTGGCATGAATTTTATTCATGTAAATACCGTCAATTAAAGTAAGTCTGCGTTCATAGGTAGGTACTAAGTCCCGCCACTGATATAGCACATCGGTTTCTATGCCCAGGACACCCGCATCGATTTTCCCGGCTTGAATACTGTCCATGTAAATATTCTTTACATAGCCGCCGCGGCGTTCGTTGGTTTTTATGAAAAGTAAATGGTTGAGTTTTGCATTTTCGGCAACTTCGCAGTTAGACATATAGATGTTCTCCACCCCTCCAGAAAGTTCGCTTCCAATGGCCAATAATTGATGCCCGTTGATGATTTTACAGTTTTTTATAACAATGTCCTTTGAGGGCGTGTTTAGTTTCCATGCATCTTGATTTCTTCCGGACTTGACCGCAATTGCATCGTCACCTTGGTCAAAAACACAATTCTCGATTAATATATGCTGACTCATTTCGGGGTCCACACCGTCGTTATTGTGCCCATGTGCAAATACCTTTACGTTTTTAATAGTTACATTTTTAGACAGATACGGGTGAATTACCCAAAAGGGGCTGTGCGTAATAGTGATACTGTCCAATAAAATGTTTTCGGAACGGTTGAACTGAATAAATTGGGGCCTAAAATTGGAAGAATCGTTTACCATTTGGCGCTGTTCGACCGGAACGTCTTTAGCGGCCATATTGTACAAGCGTTTTAAACTGTTCATATGGCCCGGCGGCCTATCGAACCATTTCCGCCAAGTACCCATTTCCGCCTTTAATGTTCCCTGTCCCGTAATGGCAATGTTTTTACATTCATAGGCATAAATAAGGGGCGAGTAATTAAAACATTCCAGACCTTCCCATGTGGTATGCACGGGGGGCAGATAATCTTCAGGGGCATCTGAAAAAAGCAAAACAGCCCCTTTTTCCAAGTGCAAGTTAATATTGCTCTTTAAATGAATTTTACCCGTCATCCATTCCCCTTTGGGAATCACAATGGTCCCGCCCCCGTTTTCACGGGCCTTTTCAATAGCTAGTTTAATGGCTTGGGTATTTGCTTTTTTATCCCCGGGAACTGCGTTAAAATTGGTAATGTAATACTTGTTAAGATTACTAAAATCGGGAGTTTTAACAGCGACCCTTCCAAAGGGGGCAGATACCGGTATGCTTTGTAATATAACTTCCTTTTTTTTCGGTTGGCAGGAAATAAAGAAAAAAGAAAAAAACATTCCTAAAAATAGGCATCTGGACATAATGGTGCTTTTTGAGAGGTTAATGGGATTTTTTATAAAAATAATGCGCGCCCCGTTCTTTATCATCCTGTACCTACCTGAGGGATATTCCGTAGCCTTATGGTAAGAGATAAAACAAAACGCCCCGCCAAATGTTTAGGCGGAGCGTTAAGTAAATGAAGCTATACTTGTATGAAGAACAAAAGTGCTATTATAATCAACTGCTAATTTAATGTCTGCTTTAATAAATTAATTGATATGCTTAGCTTCATTATTAGGTTTAATTGCCATAACCTGGATTTTGCCATATGGCTTTATCAGAAGGCGATAAGTTGGTTCCATCCTCATTGAGCAGACCATCGATAAAGGTTTGCGGAATGGGGCGGAGTTCATGCTTGTTTTCCGTGATGCCGGTAGCGGCCTCCGGATTAAATGCCCGTGCTCTTTTAAACAGGGTCCCGGTTCGGGAAAGGGTCTCCCATCGTTGCCATTCGCCCAGTAATTCACGGGTCCGTTCATTTAAAATAAAATTGAGCGCTCTGTCATATTGGCTGGAAGCGCCTATTCTGGTCAGTATTTTTTCATCCTCCGGAGGCAAGTTGCTGGGGAAAGAACTTAGTTCCAGGCTAGATGCTTCCGTAGTGACATCAATATCCGGGTTGGACAAATAATACGTGTTCATGTTGAGGTTGGAATTGATGTAATTTTCAGCGGCAGTACCGGTGTTCAGACTATTGTTTTCAAAGGCCATGCCCCCATCGGTATAATAAGACCTGTTTTCTCCTGCCTTCCATTCGGCCCTTCTTCTTACTTCGTTAATATCGTTCATGGCATTTCCGTATTGATTCAGGCGCACATAACACTCGGCCCTTACCAGGTACGTTTCTGCCAGGCGGGCCATCGTTACATCGCGGTGCGCGTCTCCTTTTTCCGCAAAACGCGAGCCGTCATCGGTTTTGTTTATTCCCGCAAAAAAGTTACAAATGGGCTGGTTTTTGAAATTGGGGGCCACGTATTCCCCATTTTGGTACAATACCAATGAATTGGGGACCCATTGTCCGGGTTCATCGGTTAAGGTTCCCGCGGTTGGGGTCTGTCGTTCCCCCACATTCCACTCGGCAAGCCTTCCCTGGGTATCTGTCCAATCGGGGCTCTGCACAAAAGCGCCAAAGGTATAAGCATCGTAAGTATGATCGTCCTGTGTATTCAGGATCATTACAATTCCGGGGTCCCCGGGTTGAACGTCATGTCCTTCTTCAGCAATATTATTGGTTCCGTAAACGGTTTTAAAGGTCTTCCACATGCGGGCATCGTTTACGTGGTCGAAAACCGCATAGCTGTATTCGGTAGGCCTGCAGCGTTGAAAATCCATACCTCCGATCCATACTCCACGGCGTACCCAACCTCCCGAAAAGCTGGAAAATTGCGGGTTGAAATAGTTGTATGTCCTGTTGCCAAACCTTCCACCGGTTGCCCCGTCCGCATTATATCCGGCAGCCATTAAAATTTCATCCAATTGCTCGATTTCACAATCGACCCCCGTCCAGTTGGCATACAGGTCGTTATAATCGGGCGTAAGGGGGCCACGGGCACTAATGGCATATGAAGCGGCTTCTATGGCTTCATTTAAATCGGCCTCTTTATAGGAACTATTCCAATCGTCGTTCCGTTCAGATGCCCTGAACAAGAGCGCCTTGGCCAAGAAATGAGCTGCGGTGGCCTTGGTCCATGTAATCCCTTTTCCGTAGGTAAAGACTTCACCTTCAAAGAGCTCATAAGCATTTCTGAGGTCTGAGATTACTTGCTCCCAACATGCTTCCGCGGTCGGCCTTTCAAAATTCCTGACGATACCTTCAGCGGGTTCTGTCTGTAATACAACGCTTCCGTATTGGGCGGTAAGCCTGTAATAGTTATATCCCCTTAAAAAATAGGCATGTGCCAGGCAACGGTTGCGTACCGATTCATCTTCGATAATTTCCGGTGCTTTGGCAATAATGGTATTTGCAGAAGCAATCCCATAATACAATTCATCCCAGAGATTGGCAGGGGAGGTAGCATTTCCATTAGCGGCCCCGGTTTCGGGCGTTGCCCCAAGTGGCCCCAACCTATTGTCATAGGTGTTCCACATCTCATTTGTCAAATCATTGGCATTGGTAAATTCATCGGTACCATATAGGGTCGTACCATAGGCCCACTCATATCCAAAATGCCATCTTATATTACCATAAAGAGATATGGTAAGTTCTTCCAAGCCTTCCGGGGTATCAAAATAATCCGTAGAGTATTGGGTTGTCAATTCTTCATCCAGAAAGTCTTTGTTACATGAACCAAGTGACAGTCCCATTATGATGAAAAGGCAAGTTCCTATGTTTTTTAGAGTCGTCATAATCTTATTTTTTATATTCATTTCGTCAGTGCTAGGTTATTATATTCCGATATTGATTCCCAGAGCAAAGCTTCTGTTGAAAAAAGTGGAATTTACATCAAAGTCATACCAGTCTACAGCTTGATAGATACTTCCCGGGTTGATGGCCTGGAAGTAAATTTTCAGATTGTCAAATCCGTTTTTACTACAGAAATCCGATGGGAAATTATATCCAAGTGATATATTCCTGATTTTCACAAAACCGGCATCTTTGAAACCTAAGATTCCTGAAAAATCATCTTGGGACCCGGAAGTAGCCTGTCCTAGAATCGGTTTTTGAAATTCGGCACCTGGGTTATCGGGGGTCCAATAGTCTACATTTATTTGATTGGAATGTGCCGTAAAGGCCTGCCCCCCGATATTGTCGGTATAATTTAAACGCGAATAGATATTCATGCTCAATTCTATGCCCTTGTAGGAAAAAGCATTGTTCCAACCAATGACCCATCTTGGGTTGCTGTTCCCTAAAACAACACGGTCCTCTTCGGTCATTTCATAATCACCGTTTTGATCTTTAGGGCGTACGTTTCCTGGGGTAAAGTCATAACCATTGGCATTCCATAGCTCCATTTCGGCTTGATCCTCGGGAGTATCCTGCCACAGCCCTTCATTGTCATATCCATATTCAACAGCTATGGAGCGTCCTATAAACCATTGGTTGTCCACCATGTCGTTCTTTCCATAGGCCAGCTCTTCGATTTCGTCTTTTTGCCATGCAATATTGACATTGGTGTCCCAGGCAAATCCCCCTCCGGTTTCTATAGGGGTGGCATTTAAGGTCAATTCGACCCCGCGGTTGTTGGTTTTACCTATATTGGCAATAATATTGGGATATCCGGTTAACGTCGGGATATTTACCGACATTAATAACTCATTGGTAAAGGATTTGTACATGTCCAAACTACCATTGATCCTATTGTTGAACATGGCAAAATCCAGGCCGATATTGTATTGCGTGGTCTTTTCCCAGCCCAGGGCGGGGTTGGCCATGGTCAATTGATCTTTAGAGTAGTAAGGTTCGTTGGTGGTATATCCCACAGTATTGCTCATCCCGTTAAAAGGAAGGTAAATCTGGGTAACGTCCCCTTTGGTTGCATAAGGATCTACGGCTGAATTGCCGGTAGTCCCAAAGCCCAAACGAAGTTTAAGGTCGCTTAGCCAGGTTACCCCGGTCATAAAATCTTCCTGCTTGATCCTCCAGGCAAAAGCCGCCGAAGGGAAAAAGTCCCATTTATTGCCCTCGCCCAATTGCGAGGCACCGTCCCAACGTCCTGATAAGGTGATTAAATAGCGGTCGTCAAAGCCGTAATTGGCCCGGACCATATAGGAGCTTAGCTGGCGTTCGGTTAACCCGGAGCTCATAGAGGCATTGTTATCGGGATTTGTAATATCTATAGTACCAAAAGCATTCCATAGATACGATTCTTTAGGGATATTATTGGCACTCATGGCCGATTCTTCAATGTTCCAAGAAGAAGCTGTTTGCAATAAGGTAAGTCCCAAATTATGTTTTTCTGCAAAAGTTCTATTGTAAAGAAGCATATTGTCTAATGTCCAAGAAAAATCCCTTCGGTTTCTTAATCTGGCATAGTTGACCCCGGTAGAGCCATCTGCATTAATTTTATAGGAGGAGGTGCCATCAATATACGAGCCTTCCCTCCAATGGCGGAAATCGGGTCCGAAGTTCATTTTGTATTGAAGTCCTTTAAGCGGGCTCACGATCTCGCCCAGATCCAAAGTAGCGCTAAGGCTCCCCAATAACCGCATGGTTTCCGATTGCTGGGTACTTTTGTCCCATTCATCTATAATGGTATAAATACCCGATTCCCCTCCCGGATTAATTACCGGATTTCCTTCCGAATCGTAAGGAACAGCCATATTGTAGATGGCTTTTGCGTTCCCGTAAATGGCATCGGGGCCAGTACCGCTTCGTGCACCCAATTGAGACATCCCATAGTCTTGATCGCTCCATGTTGCGTTCATGGTGGCATTAAGGGTAAACCAATCGGTTGCCTTTATTTCGGCACTGAGTTTTGCAGTGTACCGCTCGTAAAACTGACCTTTTTGGGTTCCTTCGTTGTTTAGATATCCAAAAGAACCATAGGCATTCATCCTTTCGGTACCGCCACTGGCGCTTATATTATGTTCTGTGGTTAGTGCAGTTTGGGTAACAAAGTCGGTCCAATCTGTATCCACGACCCTGGAGGGATCGTAAGTTCCACCTTCCCATCCCCTTAAAACATTATCCCTGGAAGTTTGACCGTCCAGTGCGCTATCAAAAATAACATAGTCATTTTCATAGGTTGGATTGTCGGGATGTGCATATACTTCCGGATCTAGGTTGTATGCTGCCCAGCGTCTAAATTCAATAAAATCCGCTGCACTCATAGAAGGGGCCCTGTCTACAATTGTAGCGGTGGTTGCAACCCCTGTATAATTTAAGCTGAACCTTCCCGGTTTTCCTTTTTTGGTAGAAACGATGATAACCCCATTTGCACCGCGGGAGCCATAAATAGCCGTTGCCGAAGCATCTTTTAAAACCTCAATGGATTCAATATCCCTTGGGTTGAGCGTTTCAATCGAGCTGGGGGACATTAAAGGAACGCCGTCCACAACATATAGGGGGGCATTGCTTGCGGTAAGGGACCGGTTTCCCCGGATGCGAACCGTTCCAATTTGCCCCGGTCGCTGGTTACTGGTTATATCAACCCCGGCTGCTTTCCCCTGTAAAGCTTCAAATGCGTTGTTAACGGGCTGGGTCATTAGTTCTTCTGAACCTACGCTCACCAGGGCCCCGGTTACATCACTCTTTTTTGCTGTTCCATAACCAATAACAACCACTTCATCGAGCTCGTTGCTATCCAACTCCATAACTGCATTATAGGTGCTTTGCTGGGTAATGGTCTTCTCAATCGTTTGCGAGCCTACATAGGTAAAAACCAACACTTCTCCTTGAGAAGCATTTATACTGTAGTTTCCGTCAAAATCTGTACTGACACCCCTTTGTGTCCCTTTTACAACTACATTCACCCCGGGCATTGGAATCCCCGATGCATCTGTAACTGTTCCGGTTATATTTCTACCTTGTCCATATATGGAACCCGATATTAATATTAAAAGCAGTGTACTTAGCCAAAGAAAGAATTTTTGTTTCATAAAAAGTTAGTTTAGTTATCGTATTCTCAAAATTATTTAATTGAAGTTTCGATACTATCCTGTGGTGTACTGTAATCGATTAACCTAGCGCTTGTCTGTTAGGTGGGGAAATCAGTCAAGTGTGTAGTAAACACTTATGATTTGAGGCTTTGGCGCTATTAAAAAATACGGAGTGTTAAATAAAATATTTTTTGACTGTTTATGATAAATTGTTTTTATAAAGCCATTTTTTTTAATGGAATCATTATAATATTCTTAAATTTTTAGTATCGTATAAGTAGGTCAAATAGGTTTATAAACTTAAAAACTAACAAAAAAATGCTTCAATGCAGGACGGAGCAGGATGACCCCACAGGGGCTGAAGCTTATATTTATACTTTTGTTTAACGATCCAACCTATAATACATGAAAGCATTAGATGCAATGAGCTGTTTGAAACTATTTTTTTTACTTATTGCAATAGTTCCCCAAACGGTGACTTCCCAGGATATTTTTCCCGATGGGTCAAAAATTCCCAATTGGTTCCGTGAAATTAAAGAGACCGATATTTCCACCTTGGGAAAGCAGTACGTAATTACAGATTTTAACATAGATGAAGATAGTACGTTGGTGCAGACCGAAAAAATTCAGGCGGTCATAGACAGGGCGCACAAAAATGGGGGCGGGGTCATTGTTGTGCCCAAAGGCGTTTATTTGAGCGGTGCCCTTTTTTTTAAACAAGGAACGCATTTATACCTTGAGAAAGGCGGTGTGTTGAAAGGAAGCGATGATATAAGCAACTTCCCGGTCTTGATGACGCGTATAGAAGGACAATCGGTTAAATATTTCCCGGCCCTGGTAAATGCCGATGGACTTGATGGCTTTACAATTTCCGGAGAGGGCACCATTAACGGAAACGGGCTTAGGTATTGGAAAGCTTTTTGGCTTCGCAGGGAATGGAACCCGGATTGTACCAATAAAGATGAAATGAGGCCGCGATTGCTATATGTTTCTAATAGTAAGAATGTCCAGATTTCTAATATTCACTTAAAAGATTCTCCTTTTTGGACCACTCATTTTTATAAATGTGAAAATGTAAAACTATTGAACTTAAAAATAACATCGCCTTCAAAACCTGTAAGGGCACCGAGCACCGATGCGGTGGATATAGATGTGTGTACCAACTTCTTGATAAAGAACTGCTATATGTCCGTTAACGACGATGCAGTTGCCTTAAAGGGCGGAAAGGGGCCTTTTGCTCATGAGGATAAGGACAATGGTGAAAACCGGAATATTTTAATTGAAGACAATACCTATGGGTTTTGCCATAGCGCCCTTACCTGCGGAAGCGAATCCATACATAATTACAATGTGCTCTTTAGGCGTTCTACCGTAGAAGATGCTAGCCGGGTTTTTTGGTTGAAAATGAGGCCGGATACCAATCAGAAATACGAATACATCACCATAGAAAATATAAGCGGAAGTGCTCGAAATATGATTTATATCAAACCGTGGACGCAATTTTTTGACCTAAAAGGCGAAAAGAATATTCGAAAGTCCGAAGCACAGCACATAACCATGAAAAACCTGAAATTGACCTGCGATAAAGTCTTCAATATTCAAGAGTCCGATCAATATATGTTATCCGACTTTACTTTTGAAAACTTGTCGGTGAATTCCCCGGACGGAGCCATAGAAAATACCGGTTTTATTAAGAATCTAACATTGGAAAAGGTTGCTATTTCCGTAAAATAATTTTATGTTTTTCAGGGATTTAAATATTTCTGAAGGATTAGGCTATAAATAGCGCCCGTATTAATAAGCTTACAATGTATACCAATTCATCAATGCAAAAAAAGTACTTTATAAATAGTATAATGACCCTGGCAGGAGCCTTGACCATGGCACAAAACACACCTTCTTCTTGGCCAGAGGTTACCAAAACCCAAAGAACATGGACACGCTGGTGGTGGATGGGCAATGCCGTAGACGCTACCGGAATTAAATATAATTTAGAAGCCTTGAGCAAAGCCGGGATCGGGGGGGTGGAAATAACCCCGATATACGGTGTAAGGGGAGAAGAAGATAATTTTATAGGATATCTTTCCCCAAAGTGGATACAAATGCTCGACTATACCGTTCATATTGCCGATAGCTTGCAGATGGGCGTAGATATGACCTTGGGGACCGGTTGGCCCTATGGAGGGCCCCAGGTTGAAATATCCCATGCTGCAAAAAAAATAGTGAGTGTAAAAAAAGAATTAAAAAAAGGTGGAGTCTTACATCAATATATAGGGGATTCATTGGTAAAGGGAAATACATTGAAGTTAAAGGGGATTTATGCCTATGGAGTTGACAATAATTTTATCGATTTAACCCGTGAACTTTCTTATAAAAAGAAGAAATGGATTGCCAAAAATCAACCTTATAATGTTTACATCGTTTATCAGGCACCAACGGGGCAACAGGTAAAGAGGGCTGCCCCGGGGGGAAAGGGATATACTTTGGACCACTATTCGGAAACTGCACTAAACGATTATGTAGTCCCTTTCAACAAGGCTTTATCTCAAATTAAAGGGGAAATAAGGGCCGTTTTTAACGATAGTTATGAGGTATATGGCACGGATTTTACTTCCCGTTTCTTTGAAGAGTTCCATAAAAGAAGGGGGTATGACCTAAAACCTTACTTAAATAGATTGTTGGACAAGGAAAACAGCGAGGCAAGCAACAGGATACGCAGCGATTACCGGGAAACACTTTCAGATTTATTGTTGGAAGAATTTGACAGGCCCTGGACGGTGTGGGCACACCAAAGAGGATTTAAAACAAAATTACAGGCACATGGCTCCCCGGGAAACCTTATCGATTTATATGCCTCGGCAGATATTCCGGAATGTGAAACCTTTGGTTCGATGCCATACGATATTCCCGGTTTTAGAAGAGAGCCCGAAAATATACGTGAAGGCGATGCCGACCCCGCCATGTTAAAGTTTTCATCCTCCGCGGCCCATATTTCGGGAAAACCTTTGGTCTCTGCAGAAACCTTTACATGGTTAAGGGACCATTTTAAAACGGCACTTTCGCAGTGCAAACCAGAAGCAGAGGATTTGTTGGTAAACGGGATCAATCATATATTTTTGCACGGTTCTACCTATTCTCCGCCCAGGGCGGCCTGGCCGGGATGGAAATTTTATGCATCGGTTAATTTTAATTATAACAACACCATTTGGGAAGATGCCCCCGGGTTGTTTTCCTATATAGCCAGATGCCAGTCTTTTCTTCAACAGGGAAAGCCGGACAACGAAGTGCTTTTGTATTATCCTATTTACGATACCTGGAATAAATATTTGAAGGGGGATTTATTTTTTCAGTTTAAAATACATTCTTTAAATGAATGGCTAACGGATACCTCATTTTATAAAACCAATAAAACATTGACGCAGCATGGGTATGCCACCGATTATATTTCCGATAGGTTTATTGAACGGATACAGGTAAAGGACAAAAAAATAATACTGCCCGGCGGTACCTACAAGGCACTTGTCGTGCCGGATTGTGAACTGATGCCCTTAAAAACCCTGCAAAAACTCATTGCACTTCAAAAAGAAGGGGCCCATATTATATTTCAAGGAATCCCCAACAGCATCCCCGGCTATTTTGATGTAAAGGAACAAGAGCAAAAACTTAAGGAGCTTACCGGGCAATTAACCATATCAAGCAATCTTTTTAATGCCCTTGCCGGCAGTAATGTTAAAAACGAAAGTCTGGTTTTCAATGGGCTAAAGTACATCCGGAGGGATATGGATGGAGAAAAGATATACTACATTGTAAATCATACCAACAAGAACATATATGACGTCCCCTTGAATTTTCCTGCCGATCAGGTTACCGTTTACAATCCTTTAAACGGGAAAGTGGGAAAAGCAAGAATCACCTCTTTGAATACCGGGACAAAAGTAAAACTGACCATAGCACCCGGCCAGGCCTATATTTTAAAAACAGGATTGGATACAGCTGTAGCGCCATGGGTATATACAAAACCGATAGATGAAGAAATTGAGGTAAAAACACCTTGGAAATTAACTTTCAAGCAGGGAGGGCCGGAAATTCAAGAAACAAAAAACCTTTCAAAGCTTATTTCGTGGACAGCGCTCGGTGATGAAAAAGCAGTTGCATTTTCAGGTACCGGAATTTATGAAACAACTTTTGAATTGAACAAAACCGCCGATTATTGGGAGTTAGATTTAGGCCAGGTAAGGGAGAGTGCCAAAGTGTGGATCAATAATCAGTATGTCGGTATTGTATGGGCCCTTCCATTTAAAATAAAGACCAATTTGCTTAAAAAAGGAAAAAATAAGTTGAAGGTACAGGTAACCAACCTGCCCGCCAACCGGATCAAGGCCTTGGAAGAAAGCGGGCAGGAATGGAAGGTATTTTATGAAATCAATATGGTGGATAAGGATTATAAAAAATTTGATGCCACGCAATGGAAGGACACGCCTTCCGGATTATTGGGCCCGGTAAGGGTAACCCCCTTAAAAGAGGATTAAAAAATTAAAGGACTAAAAATATATAAGATGAAAAAAAAATTAGTACTGGTCGTAACCGCCCTTATGTTAACGAACACCTATGCGCAGGATATTTTTAAAAAAGAGGAGGTTTTAAAAAATTTAATATTGGCCAATGCCTATTTTATGGAAAAATGGCCGGATACCGGAAAAACCATTGTTACCAATAAAGAGCGTCCCAGCAATATATGGACCCGTGGGGTCTATTATGAAGGGCTCATGGCCTTGCACGAAATTTACCCGAAAGAGGCCTATTACCAGTATGCACTGGACTGGGCAAATTTCCATAAATGGGGCTTCAACGGGGGCAATACCACCCGGAATGCCGATAATTACTGTGCGGCGCAGACTTATATCGATCTGTATAATTTGGAACCTACTTCCGGGAAGCTTAAAAATACACGCGCCTGTATGCAAATGTTGCTTTCCACGCCTCAGTTAAACGATTGGGATTGGATAGATGCCATTCAAATGGGCATGCCTGTTTTGGCCAAAATGGGCGTATTGGAAAATAATACTGCCTATTTTGAGAAGATGTATGCCATGTATATGTTTACAAGGAATAAGGAAGGCGACAATGGACTTTTCAATCCAAAAGACGGTTTATGGTGGAGGGATGCAGATTTTGATCCGCCCTACACAGAGCCCAATGGACAAGATTCGTATTGGAGCAGGGGAAATGGCTGGGTAATTGCCGCCTTGGCAAGGATATTGGCAATTGTACCGAAGTCGGCCCCGCACCGGGAACAATATGTCAAAGACTTAAAATCCATGGCCAAAGCTCTGGTTCCCTTGCAACGTAAAGATGGTTTTTGGAACGTGAGTCTGCACGATGAAAACAACTACGGCGGAAAGGAAGCAACGGGGACATCCCTTTTTATTTATGCGATGGCCTATGGCGTAAATCAGGGTATTTTGGATAAGGAAACTTACCTGCCTGTGATAAAAAAAGGGTGGGAAGCCTTACTAAAGGATAGCCTGCACGAAAACGGGTTTCTGGGGTATGTGCAATCCACGGGAAAAGAACCCAAGGCGGGACAGCCATTGTCCTATGATAAAGTTCCCGATTTTGAAGATTACGGACTTGGTTGCTTTCTTTTGGCCGGCACCGAAATCTATCGCATGAATTTATAAGATTGTTATGAGGTATAGACCATTTACAACATTTTTATTTATCTTACTATTAGCTACAGGGGGGTATTCCCAAGGACAAAAGGTAATTAGTCTTTGGGAGCATGTTCCCGGGGCGGTCAAAGCAAAAAATTATACTGAAAGAGATGTCAAGGATGAAAGGGGCATCCCAAAGCGTATATCCCAAGTGGTCGAGCCCACATTAACTTTATTTTCCCCCAAAAGAACATCTTCGGAAAAAACGCCCGCCATATTGATCTGTCCGGGCGGTGGCTATTCACATTTGGCCATCGATAAGGAAGGATACAAAGTTGCCAAGTGGTTAAATACCCTGGGGATTGCCGCTTTTGTGCTGAAATACAGACTCCCCAATGACCAGATCATGGATGATAAAAAAGTGGGGCCGTTGCAAGATGCACAAAGGGCCATGCGTTTAATCAGGCAAAACGCAGAAGCTTGGAACATAGAGACCAACAAAATAGGTGTCATGGGTTTTTCGGCCGGAGGACATTTGGCATCGACTTTATCAACCCAATACAATAAAAAGACATACAATCTAGATGAAAACAAAAGTGCAAGACCGGATTTTTCAATATTGATATATCCCGTTATTTCTATGGAAGACCGTTATACGCATACAGGTTCACAAATGCATCTATTGGGAAAAAATGCCTCGGAAAGTTTAAAAAAGGAGTTTACCGCAACCTATAAAATTAATTCACAAACACCCCCGGCCTTCTTGGTACATGCAACGGATGATAAAGCGGTTCCGGTAGAAAATAGTATAGCATATTACAAATCCCTAAAAGAAGCGGGAATTGCCACAGAAATGCATCTCTATCAAAATGGCGGCCATGGCTTTGGGTTGGGAAACAATGAACAAACCCGGCAGTGGACAAAAGCTTGCCGGGATTGGTTAAAGGCAAATAATATATTGCCGGAAGAAAAAGCATACCTGTTTTCATATTTCAAGGGAAATGGGGAAGACGGGCTCCATTATGCATACAGTCCGGACGGTTATTCATGGAAGGCCCTGAACAATGACAATTCCTTTTTGACCCCCGTTGTCGGGAAAAGTAAATTAATGCGGGACCCATGCATTATAAAAGGAGGCGATGGTAATTTTCATATGGTCTGGACCTGCGGATGGACAGAAAAAGGGATTGGATATGCAAGTTCACCGGATCTGATACATTGGTCCAAACAAGTGTATATCCCTGTGATGGAGAATGAAAAACAGGCCAGAAATTGCTGGGCGCCTGAAATTACTTACGATCCGGAACAGGGACTGTACATGGTTTATTGGGCCACCACCATAGCAGGTGAATATCCAAAAACGCAATCAAAGGAAGAAAATGGGTACAATCACCGCATATATTATACTACCACTAAGGATTTTAAGCAATTTACGGATACAAAACTACTTTATGAGCCCGGGTTTAATGTCATCGATGCCACTATTGTTAAAAATGAGGATCATTACATAATGTTTTTAAAGGACGAAACAAGGGAACCTGCTAAAAAGAACATACGTATTGCCTACGCCAATAACATAACGGGACCTTATGGGGATGCCGGGAAACCCATAACGGGCAATTATTGGGCTGAAGGCCCCACAGTAGCTAAGGTTAATGGAAATTGGACGGTATATTTTGATAAATATATCGATAAAAAATACGGAGCTGTCACCTCTGCTGATCTGCAAAACTGGAGGGATATTTCAAACAAGCTTACCTTTCCGAAAGGAATACGGCACGGAAGTGTGATTGAAATTTCCTTGGAAGAATTCCGCACCTACTTTGGCGGTATGGAAATCGATGACCAATAAATAGCTATACCTATCATCCTCTTTAAAAAGGCTCCTGGAAATAATAGCGGGTCTAATTTTTTACGTTTTTCATTTTTACGACCACGATATAGGCGGGACATTATTTTTTTAACACTCTATATTATTATTATTCATCAATGATGGTTAATATTGTAAAATAATTATAAAAACAAGGAAATGAAAATAAATAATATTTCTAATAGTTATTTTATTTTTTTATTTACTTTTTTATTTATTTTTCTTACCACAACCGTCAAAGCCCAAGAACCCTCAGTAAAGGGCGCTGTTAGTGGACGCTCCGATTCGATTGTCCATGCCTCTCAGGTCGACAGTACGACCGTTGAGGTATTTTTTTCTGCCGGGCAAAAAATGATTTTTGATTTTTACGGGGACCATATATTCAGGCTTTTTCAAGATAATTCAAATAAGGGGATGAGGCCTCCCAGCGCAGAACCCCAAGCTGATATACTGGTGGATCATCCCAGAAAAAAAATCGAGAAACTCCAGCTTTCCCAAACGGATCATAGCGTACTGATAACCACCGGTGCAATAGCGGTTTCCCTGGATAAGGCCACCGCTTTGATAAAGGTACGCAACCTAAAGGCCGGGGCTGATGTGATAGAATTCCTGGCACCCGTAAGCTTTGAGAAGAACCGGACCAGGTTGACTTTAAAAGAACACGAGGATGAGTACTTTTACGGGGGTGGGGTTCAAAACGGCAGGTTTTCTCATAAAGGGAAGCGTATTTTGATAGAAAATCAAAACAGTTGGACCGATGGGGGCGTGGCCTCTCCTAATCCCTATTATTGGTCTTCCAGGGGGTATGGAATGATGTGGAATACCTTTAAAAAAGGAACTTACGATTTTGGTGCCGAACAAAGCGGTATGGTAAAACTATCCCATCAAACCCCCTATTTGGATGTTTTCTTTATGATTGATCATGGAGCTAAGGACCTGTTGAATGATTTTTACCAATTAACGGGGAATCCGGTATTGCTGCCCAAATTCGGATTTTATCAGGGACATTTAAATGCATATAACAGGGATTATTGGAGAACGGCCGGGGAAGGGGTTCTTTTCGAGGACGGAAAATACTATCAGGAAAGCCAGAAGGACAACGGGGGTATTAAAGAATCTTTGAACGGGGAAAAAGATAATTATCAGTTTTCCGCAAGGGCGGTTATTGACCGTTATAAAAATAACGACATGCCCTTAGGGTGGATCTTACCAAATGATGGTTATGGTGCCGGTTACGGACAAACAAAAACACTGGAAGGAAACATCCAAAATTTAAAGGAACTCGGGGTATATGCACGTAACAACGGTGTAGAGATCGGTCTTTGGACACAATCCGACCTGCACCCTAAAAAGGGCGTAAGTGCATTGTTGCAGCGCGATATAGTGAAGGAAGTTCGCGATGCCGGGGTACGGGTTTTAAAAACCGATGTTGCCTGGGTCGGGCAGGGGTATTCCTTTGGGCTTAACGGGGTGGCCGATGTAGGGGAGATCATGCCTGAATATGGCAACGATGCCCGCCCGTTTATTATTTCATTGGACGGTTGGGCAGGCACACAACGCTATGCCGGGGTCTGGTCCGGTGACCAAACCGGAGGGGTATGGGAATATATACGATTTCATGTCCCTACCTATATAGGTTCCGGTTTATCGGGACAGCCCAATATTACTTCGGATATGGACGGTATTTTTGGTGGGGGAAACCCCATTGTCAATACAAGGGATTTTCAATGGAAGACCTTTACGCCCATGCAGCTGAATATGGACGGTTGGGGGACCAATGAAAAATATCCGCAGGCCATGGGAGAGCCTGCAGCTTCCATTAACAGAAATTATTTAAAGTTGAAATCGGAACTCATTCCATATACTTATAGTATCGCAAAAGAGGCCACCGATGGCCTGCCGATGATCCGGGCCATGTTTTTAAAGGAGAAAAATGCGTATACACAGGGAATACCGACCCAATATCAATTTATGTACGGCCCTAGTTTTTTGGTGGCCCCCATATACAAAGAGACTGATCCGGATACTCATGGGAACGATGTACGGCACGGGATTTATCTTCCCAAGGGATTGTGGGTGGATTACTTCACGGGGCAGCAGTACCAGGGAGGTCAAATTATAAATAGTTTTGACAGCCCCCTTTGGAAGCTCCCGGTATTTGTAGAAAGGGGCGCTATTATTCCAGAGGCCAACCCCCATAACAATGTTTCCGAAATAGATGCCGGGCTGCGAACCTACGAGGTATATCCCTATCAGGGTTCTTCCTTTACGGTTTATGATGATGACGGGACGACAGAGGCCTATAAAAACGGAGCGGGCCTTTATACAAAAATAACATCAACGGCAGATGAAAAGGGCAACGCAAAGCTTGTTGTATATCCGGCCCTGGGGGATTTTAAAGGGTTGGTCAACAAGAAGCTCACCGCATTTAAAATAAATACAACGGACCGCCCCACAGCAATCTCGGCCCAGATTAATGGAAAGCATATTGCATTGAAAGAGGCCGGTACCAGGGAAGGTTATGAAAACGGTACCAATGTTTACTACTACGACCGGCGTCCTGACCTAAACCGGTTTTCGACCAAGGGCAGTGAATTCGAGCAGGTCGAAATGGTCAAAAACCCACAGCTCTTGGTACGGATTGAGGCATCTGATATTACCAAAGATACCATAGGGTTACATGTGCAGGGCTATAAATTCCGACCTGAAAACAAGGATAGGGTAAGCTCCGGATTATTGACCGCCCCCGGGAATGTTCGATTATCGGACAAAAACATAACGGCTTATACGCTGAAACCTGTCTGGGATAAAGTTACGCATGCCGATTATTACGAAATCGATTTTCAGCATATGCGTTATACGACCATTAAAGATACCGCCTACCTTTTTGAGAACTTAAGGGCAGAAACACATTATCGCTTTAAACTCAGGGCCGTGAATAAAGACGGGGTTTCTCCCTGGAGGACCTTTGAAGCCGAGACAAAATCGAATCCTTTGGAATTTGCCATACAGGGGATTAGTGGAACAACGAACGTTTATAATCAAGAAGGGTACGAGATCGCTAATTTTTTTGACTTTGATCAGGGAAATATGTGGCATACCCTATGGGGGGAGAAATCGGTCCCCTTTGAAATCGTAATGGACCTACGTTCATTCAATCAACTCGATAAATTTCAATACCTTGCCCGAAGTAGCGGTGGAAACGGCGTGTTTCGCCAGGGAAAGGTATATTATGGAAATGACGGGAACAACTGGCAGCCTGCCGGAACCTTTCAATGGAACGGGCGGGATGATCAAACCTTTGTCTTTACCGGGCATCCCACCGCGCGGTTTATTAAAATAGTGGTTACCGAGGGTGTGGGCGGTTATGGTTCAGGTCGGGAACTGTACGTGTTCAAGGTTCCGGGAAGCGAAAGCTACCTGCCCGGAGATATCAATAATGACGGGTTGATCGACGAAAATGATTTGACCTCTTACCATAATTACACGGGACTCCGACAGGGAGATGCAGATTTTGAAGGGTACGTAAGCAGGGGGGATGTGAATAAAAACGGGCGTATCGATGCCTACGATATTTCTGTAGTGGCAACCCAGCTACAGGGAGGGGTTCAACAGGGACAGCTTGAAAAAGTATCGGGAAGACTCCATTTGAGCACGCCGAAGAAGGATTATAAAAAAGGAGCGCTTATAGAGGTGACCGTTCGCGGGAGTGATTTAAAATCGGTCAATGCCCTTAGCATGGCCATACCGTTTCATACAAGGGATTATGAATTTGTCAGGGTAACCCCATTGGCCATGGGCCAAATGGACAATTTTACCAATGAGCGGTTGCATTCCAACGGGGATACCGTATTGTACCCCACTTTTGTCAATATCGGAAACCAACGGACAATAACAGGTGATCGGGCCTTGTTTGTACTTATATTCAAGGCAAAACATTCCCTTAGGTTTGATTTAAGCCCGGGACAGGGAATCCTGGTGGATAAAAATTTAAATATCATTGATTTTTAAACGGACAAAAGGGATGGGCCCTCAAATTCATTTTTTCTTGAACAATTGATAGGAAAAGAAGTTTTAAAACAATTTATTAGATGAAGCAATTAAACCTTATCGGGATTATCTTTCTTTTTGGCCACGGTTTTTCTTATGGACAGCCGCTTCCGAAGAGTTTGGAACACTATATAGAGAACCCTCGGGTGATCTCGGAAAATAAAGAAGATGCACATGCCACCTTTTATTCCTTTTCTTCCGAGGAAAAAGCAAAAAAAAACCAGTGGCGAACATCTCAAAATTATCTTTTATTGGATGGGGACTGGAAGTTTAAATGGGTGAAAAAACCGACGGATAGGCCACAAGATTTTATAAACCCGGAAATAAATGTGGATGCTTGGGATACTATAAAAGTACCTGCCAATTGGGAAGTTGAAGGATATGGAACGCCTATTTATGTAAACCACCAATACGAATTTGCGGATTACAAGGCGCCGGTCTCCAAGGAAATCGCCTTTATCGACGGGGTGTATCCTTCGGATCCGGGAAAGGTACCACATGATTACAATCCGGTAGGCTCCTATAGGAGAGCGTTTGTAATTACGCCTGATTGGAGGGAAAAAGAAGTGTTCCTTCATATTGGTGCCATGAAATCCGGTGGCTTTGTTTGGATAAACGGACAGTATGTCGGGTATTCGCAGGGGAGTAAATTGCCTGCTGAATTTAATGTTTCCAAGTTCTTGCACGAAGGGGAAAATACCATTGCCATGCAAATTTTCAGGTGGACGGACGGTTCGTATCTGGAATGCCAGGATTTTTGGCGGATAAGCGGAATCGAAAGGAGCGTATACCTGTATGTACAGCCCAGGGCCCGTATCAAAGATGTTGCCATGACGGCCACCACCGACCAGGGTTATGGCGATGGCATTCTCGATCTGTCCGTGGCATTGGAAAATACATCGCCCAAAAAGAAAAAGCTTGAGGTTAGCTATAAAATATTTGATAGGGACGATATCCTGGTCGCCAACGATATGCAGCCCCTAACCCTTGAGGCCAATGGGGGAACAAGCATTGATTTTTCCGCTTATGTAATGGGCGCCATGCTCTGGAGCGCCGAAACGCCCAACCTTTACAAAGTGATCGTCTCTACCAAAGAAAAACGGGGAGACATACTGGAAGTTATATCTAATGAGGTTGGCTTTAGAACGGTTGAGATTTCCGGGGGATTGTTAAAGCTCAACGGGCAGGCAATTACCTTGAAAGGGGTCAATACGCAAGAACATAACCCGGAGACAGGACATGTAGTCCATGAAGCACAGCTCATGAAAGATATAAAACTCTGGAAAGAGAATAATATCAATGCGGTGCGCTTAAGCCATTATCCGCAGTCTGAAAAGTTCTATGAACTCTGTGACCGTTATGGCATCTATATTGTCGACGAGGCCAATATAGAATCCCACGGCATGTATTATGGGGAACATTCGCTGGCCAAAAAGCCGGAATGGGAAAAAGCTCATGTGGACAGAATGCTGAGAATGGTTGCCCGTGATAAAAATCATCCTGCGGTTATTATATGGTCCATGGGCAATGAGGCCGGTAACGGAATTAATTTTTTCAAGGCCTATGATGCGATAAAAAACCTGGATCCTCAAAAGCGCCCGGTACAATATGAAAGGGCCTATAAGGAAATAGATGGAAATTTATTTGATATGGATACCGATACCGACATTATTGTCCCGCAATATCCATCACCTGCTACCTTTAAGGCCATTGGAACCTCGTTGACCGACCGGCCGTTTATTCCAAGCGAATATGCGCACTCCATGGGGAACAGCACCGGTAATTTTCAGGATTATTGGGATGTTATCGAACAGCACGATAACCTTCAGGGCGGGTTTATATGGGATTGGGTAGACCAATCTATATGGAAGACCAATGGAAAAGGACAAAAATATTATGCCTATGGGGGCGATTTTGGAGAGCATATGCCCACCGATAACAGTTTTTTGAATAACGGGATCGTTTTCCCCGATAGGGCCCCGCAACCGGCATTGCACGAAGTTAAAAAGGCACATGAGTTTATCAATTTTAAATACAAAGGGACTAACAGGGATAATGAGGTCAGGATTTTGGTAGAAAATTTATATGATTTCATAGCGCTCGATTGGTTTGCCATAACAGCCACCGTAAAGGCCGATGGAAAAATACTGAAAGCGGTTCCGATGGAACAATTGAAGATAGCCCCGCATACCGGAAAATTAATCCGTGTTTCATTGAACGGGATTGAATTCAAACCCAATACGGAATATTTTATGGAGGTTTCGGCGAAACTGAACTGGGACAATGGGATACTGAAAAAAGGGCACGAAGTCGCCCATGAGCAGATTCGGTTGGATAATAAAATACAATGGGATTCCCATCCATTAAAAAATGACAGGCCCGTACATCGTAAAGAAACCGAGGAGACCGTCATTTTTTATAATGAAGATTTTCAATTGGGGTTTGATAAAAAGACAGGCATCATGGGTTCCTATGGATTCAAAGGGAACGAATTCATTAAGGATGGGCACGGACCAAGACCTAACTTTTGGAGGGCCCCCACCGATAATGATTTTGGCAATCAGATGCAGAAGAGGAACATTGAATGGAAAAATGCTTCCCTCAATGCCAAGGTAAGCTCTTTTATGAGCGAAAAAAATAAAGATGGCTCTTATAAGGTAACGGTCGTATATGATCTGCCAGGGGTAAATACCACCTTTGAGAGCCGTTATACCATTTATGGGGACGGGATCGTTAAAATTGACAATACCTTAAACCGGACAACGTACAAAGCAGATATTCCCAGGGTGGGAATGCGGATGCAATTACCAAGGGAGTATAGTGAAATAACTTATTATGGTCGCGGTCCTTGGGAAAATTATAAGGACAGGAACGTTTCGGCCTTTGTCGATGTGCATAGATCAACGGTAAAAGAGCAATACGTGCCTTATATACGCCCACAGGAAAATGGGTATAAAACCGATGTACGATGGGTAGCCCTGACCAATGAAGTGCAAGAAGGCTTATTGGTCGTTTCTTCTCAAAATAATGAAAAAGACCTGGGCATAAGTGCCTTACATATGCTCAATGAAGATTTTGACGCTACCCCCGGAATTTCTTACAACGGCCAGCTTACCGAAAAAGTTAAAAAGCATACGTTGAATAATGATACGTATAGCGATGGGATGCCAGCAGTGAATATAAGTAAACATACCATTGACATTGTAGAAAGAGATCTTGTACAATTGAATGTTGACATGGACCAACGCGGGGTAGCAGGCGATAACTCCTGGGGGGCCATGCCACAGGAAGACTATTTAATAAAGGGAGATCAAATACATGCCTACTCCCTTTACCTGATACCATTTACAAACGGATCTCAAGAACAGTACATCAGTCAGTACAAGCGGTTTTATCCGATAGAACAGATAAATGACTAAAATATGGCTCCTTTAGAAGCTGAAAATTTTTTGTTTAACATGTGCAGGCCCCGGTCCATTGCCGTGAATTAATGCGGCAGCTTATTCTTAAGTACTCCGTAGGTAAAGGTCCCCAGTAATGCTCCGAGGATTACTACTATGACGGGATAAAAACCAGCCCCGGCCAGGACAAACATAGGTCCCGGACAGGCACCGGTGAGGGCCCATCCCAAGCCAAAGATGATACCTCCGATCAAATACCTAGGAATGCTTTTTTGTTTGGGGCTTAACCGTATTTCCCGCTTGCCAAAAGTTTTGATATGGTGCCGCTTTATGACCTGCACCCCGATAATACCCAGTAAAAGGGCTGATCCGATAATGCCATACATATGAAAAGAGCCAAATTGGAACATTTCATAAATTCTAAACCAGGATGCCGCCTCCGATTTGTACATTACAATCCCGAAGAAAACGCCCACCGATAAATAGGTTATATATTTCATATTGCTATCCAAAAATTAAAGGGTATAATATATGGACCATCACCAGACCTCCGATAAAAAAGCCAATGACCGCAATAAGGGAGGGAACCTGTAAATTACTCAGACCGGAGATGGCATGGCCCGAGGTACAGCCACCGGCGTAGCGCGATCCAAAGCCCACCAAAAAACCGCCCAGGAGCAATAAACCGATTGTAAAGGGATCGTCAAGTTGCTCCGTTGAAAACAGCTCAGAGGGCAAATAGGCTTTCCCGGCACTTTCGATATGATACTCCCTTGAGAGTTGTCCGGCCAAATCCGGGTTGATTTTTACAGTATTATTGGACATATACCGGGAGGCCAAAAAACCACCAATGACAGCGCCCAGAACCACCAGTAAATTCCATCCTTGTTTCTTCCAATCGAATTTGAAAAAATCCGATACCTTTCCGGCACCCCCTATGGAACATAATGTCCGAAGGTTTGAAGACATTCCAAACTGTTTTCCCGTCAGCAATAAAACGAACATCACTAGTGCGATGAGCGGGCCCGAAACATACCAGGGCCAAGGGTCATATATCCAACTCATATACCTTTATTTTTAAATGCAAATATCTGGATTTTTAAGAAATGAAACAGTAACATTGGTTACAGTACAACATATATCTGCATATGAATGATTTCACGAAGGGCCCCCATGGTATGTTCGAAAAAACGATGGTTGTCATAACCAACAATAATAGGGTTGTATCTATAGGCCATGCAGCGCAAGATTACCTCTAATGGGGAGGCAGAAAAGCGTACTGTTATCATTTAAATTTACTGGGGACAATGCCAAATTTCTTTTTAAAGGCGGTAGAAAAATGTTGTGGGTTTTTATAACCGACCATTTCAGAAACCTGGGAGATGCTTATGTTTTTTTGTGTCAATAGTTTTTTTGCCTTGTACATTTTTAAATCGTTGATGTAACCAAAAACTGTAGTCCCAACAAGCTCTTTGAACCCCTTTTTTAAGGTAAACTCGTTTGTGCCTATAAGTTTTGCCAACTTGGGGATGGTAATCTGGGCATTGTAATTGTTAATAATATGTTCCTTGGCCTTCTCAATTTTTGCGGCATCCACTTCCGATAAGGTCGAAGTAGGGGCAACAGAATCAAAACGACATTGATCTAGCTGTAAAAGCAGTAATTCCAATACTTTGGCATGGAGGAATATTTTTCGGTAATGTCCTTTCCAGGGCGACTCAATAATTTCTTCCAAAATTAACTGTATGGCAGAAGTTATGGGGAAATTGTTGTTTTGTAAATATCCGGTCTGCTGGTTCCTTATTAGGTTTTTAAATGTATCAAATGCTTTTTCTAGGGGCATAAATTCTTCAAAAAAAGCCTGAGCCAGCTGGATGTTTATAAAATGCGTTTTCTTTTCCTTAAATTCAATAAGGGCATGATTATTGGCACAATGGAATAAATTATGTGTATTGCCTTTAAAATGCTGTTTTTCTTCAGTGTCGGGGAAATGTGCCTTTAGGTTGCCTTTTAAAACAAACACCATTTCAATGGTCGCATCGGTATAATTACAATAAACCTGAATTGGTCTTGTAACCGATAATTTTCCATGGCCTATTTTAAGGTCGTCATAAACTATTTCTTTGTACCAACCTGAAAAATGCGGTTCCTTAAATTTGCTATATAATTCTGTGGTGTTGCAATCATCTTTTTGGATATCCTTTTCTCCAAAATTAAATTCCGTCAGCCTGGAATTCTTCTTATTTACCTCCAACATATTTATTATTTCGTATTACGTAGGTTTTATTCCGTTTGGCGTAATAACGGTATTAATTACCTCCATTATATTTGTTTCCAAAGTTAGTTATTTATATTTAATCTAAATAAGATTAACGTTTATTTTTAAATTTGATACGTAATTTGTTACCGTAATGAAAGCTGATATTTTTGAAGGGAATGTAGAAGATGAGTTTCAAAACATACTAATAAAGCCCGCCAATATAGAAACCATTCAATTAGATTATAAAGAAGCTGTAAAGCTTATTACCGATTCGTTGTCCTTATACCCAAAACTGCGGTTGTTGGATCTTTACTTCGGGCAAAACCCACTTCTGCCTTTTTTGTTTAAGGGCAGCCCCATTAGTTATTTTGGGTTTGAAACTTCCAATGAATTGATTCAAAAAAGTAAAACAACATATCAATATTACATTCGGCAACGCAAGGCAGTATTTAGTGAATTTGATGGCTTGCACGTGCCTTATGTGATGAACTTTTTTCATAGGGTCTTGAGTATCGACCCAAAAATAGCCCCATTTCATATAGAGGCTTATCTACAGGAAATTTTTAGGGTAATGGCGCCTGGCGGAATTATGGTCTTCACCTATAAAACGCAAAACTACGAAGAATGCCTCGGGCTTATTCAACGTGTCCAACGGAGTTCCTTTAGGATTGATGATTTAAAGGTGTTGAACATGGATTTAAACAGGGAAACAGATACAGGTTATAGGACTGTTTTCTTTATTCTGGAAAAACCGGAAATAAAAAAAAAATCGGTAGATCCCAATCATAATTAATATCCTTTTAATTCATAATCAATTTAAAATTTAATAATTAAAAAACATCCTCTAAACCTCTTAAAAGTAAAAATGCCTGCAAATAAAAAATACCTGACCAGGTCTCCCTTTCAAAAATTTGCCAAATTAACCGCAGCCTTTATAGGAGGCTATATGGTAACCGAGGCCTTGTTTATGGCCTTGATGGCATGGACAGATGCCGGTTCCATGCTGTTTACCTTACGCTATGCAGGGTTTATTTTATGGGTAGCATTAATGATTGTTGCCTTTATTGGTAAAAATGGCTGGGTCATATGGGGCATTTACCTATTGATTACTTTAATCCTATCCGTAATTACCTGCCTAGGAAACACAACGGCCCCACTATAACCCCTAACTACATTTTATTTTTATGACCAATCGCGTATACAATATCCTTTTTCATACCCATACCATCAGCGGTATTGTCATTAGTGCCTTATTATATGTTATTTTCTTTACCGGCTCCATTTCCTTTCTAAGGGATGAAATCAATGCCTGGGAAAGAAACGAACCAATTCAAGAACACTATTTCAGGAGCATAGATTTTGATACGGCCATTGATAAATTGGATTCCGAAGAGAAATTATATAGCAAGGATGTAACCTTTTCGCACCGTTATTACGAGAAAAGGATTGGCGCCTTTGTTTCGCCCGCAAAAGATACCACGCTTGCCAAGGAGAAAAAGCAGGGGAGAAGAAGGGGCTTTTTCTATCTCGATGCCGAAAAGCACCACAGGACCGACTATACCTCTAATTATTCCCTTGGGGAGTTTTTCTATAGGCTCCACTTTTTTGCACAACTTAATTTTTTTGGGCGTTCCGGGTACTTTTTATCCGGTTTGGTGGCATTATTCTTTCTCTTTGCGGTGGTTACCGGGGTAATCGTTCATTGGAAGAGGATTGTACCGGGCTTTTATGTTTTTCGCCCCAAGGCAAAATGGAAAACCATATGGACCGATGCCCACGTAGCCCTGGGACTAATTGGATTGCCTTACCAATTTATGTTTGCCGTAACAGGGGCCTTTTTAATTATAGGATATACGGTAATGCTGCCACCGGTTCAAAAATTTCTTTTTGATGATGACCAACAGGCTTTTAATAAAGTTGCGAATTTCAATGAAGAAGAAGTCTATCCATTTATTGGGGAGCGTGCCAATTTCCATGTTTCTTACAACGATTTTATCAAAAAAACACAAGAAAAATGGCCCGATTTGGTAATTAATGGCCTCAAAGTGATTAATTATGGCGATAAAAACATGCATGTTCAGGTGAGCGGGTCGCCCGATTATAAAGACGCGCTTACCGGGGCGGGGCACCTTACCTTTAGGGCGAGCGATGGAAAGTTGGTAAAGGCAAAAAATCCGTATGAAGTATCTTATGTTGAAGGGGCCAATGATGTTTTAAGAAGGTTGCATTACGGCGATTACGGTGGGTATGGAATGAAGCTTATTTATCTCGTACTCGGGTTTGTAACGTGTTTTGTCATTATTTCCGGGGTGCTTATATGGCTGGTGGCCAGGGACAAGAAAAATGTTCCCGAATACAAAAGACGCTTTAACTCATGGCTGGTAAGAATATACATGGCCGTATGCTTGGGCATATATCCGGTTACCGCATTCACCTTTTTGGTGGTAAAGCTCTTTGCCAATGGAACGCTTGTCGATCGCAAGGCCTTTATCAACCGGACGTTCTTTTGGTTATGGCTGGCGGTATCGCTTCTTTTGCTGATAAAGAAAAACCATTATTCCATTAATAAGCTATGCCTTGTTTCTGGAGGAATTATAAGCTTAATGATTCCTTTTGCAAACGGATTTATAACCGGAAACTGGTTATGGACCTCCGTTGAAAACGGATATTCCCAAATATTGGTAGTGGACCTTTTTTGGACATGCTCCGGGGTCATTTCCTTTCTCGTCCTATACAAAATGAAGCAGAAGGCGTCCAAGGCCTAAGGTCAATTATTCCGTATTACGTAGGTATTTATCCGCTTTGCGTATATGGGGACCCTGTTTAATATTATACTTTCGCATAAAATTTATATTAATTAAGTCTAAATAAAAATAAATGCAAACCCTCATCCCCCGTACTATTATATTGATAGGCAGTCTGCTGCTAGGTTTTTTTTCTTTTCCACAGCAGGGAAAAACGACCGTAAGCGGCGTTGTAAAAGATACAAACGGTAAGCCTATTTATGGGGCCACGGTATTGGTAGAACCTCTTAACAAAGGGGTGTCGACAGATGAACAGGGATATTTTCAGCTGAGTATCGGTACTGGCAACGGGTCCTATACCCTTAGGGTGACCTATTTGGGATTCGATGAAAAAAGGGTCCCAATCGAACTGGGTCAAACTGGTGAAAGCCCGTATAATATTGTGTTGGAAGAATCTTCATACGACCTTGATGAAGTGGTGGTCTCGGGAAAAAGTATCGTCAATCAGGTTAAGGAAAAGGCCTTTAACGTCAATGTGATCGATGCCAAGAAATTGCACAATACGACTTTGGACCTCGGGCATGCCCTGGACAGAACATCCGGGATCAGGGTGCGGGAGAGCGGCGGGGTGGGTTCCCAGATGAATTTTTCCCTGAACGGTTTTAGGGGGAAACAGGTACGTTTTTTTATTGACGGTATTCCCATGGACAATTTTGGGTCTTCCTTTCAGCTTAATAACATTCCCGTAAACCTGGCGGAGCGGGTAGAGGTATACAAGGGGGTGGTCCCCATTGGCCTGGGTGCCGATGCCTTGGGCGGGGCGGTAAATATCATTACCAATACCTATGAAAAAAGCCATTTGGATGCTTCTTATTCTTATGGTTCCTTTAATACGCACCGTTCCATGGTAAATGCCATTTATGTTTCTAAATCTGGATTTACGGCACAATTAAATGCCTATCAGAACTATTCGGACAACAATTATGATGTTACGGTAGATGTAGCAGACATCAATACCGGGGAATACTATCCGGATCAAACCGTGGAGCGCTTTCACGACAAATACCATAATGAAACGGTCATTGCCAATATCGGGGTCGTCAACAAATCGTATGCAGACCAATTGTTACTGGGGGTAACTACCGGATCGAGTTACCGGGAAATTCAGACAGGGGCACGTATTGTAAGTGTATTCGGGGCCTGGCACCGAAAAGGGAACATTCTTATGCCGAGTTTGAAATACATTAAAAAAGACTTTATAGCCAATGGGCTGGACGTCCGCTTGAATGCCAATTATAATTTTGGACAGGAAAAAAATATAGACACGCTGCATAGAAGATACAATTGGTTTGGCCAATATAAAGAATATGACAATCCCGGCGGGGAACGCTCTTATTCTTTATATGAATACCGGAACAACACGGGTATTGCAACGGCAAGTTTTGATTATGAATTATCCCAAAACCACAAATTTTCACTGAGCAACACCTTTAATACCTTTAACAGGAAAGGAGAAGACCAGCTGGACCCCGACAGTGAGATATACGAACAACCGCGAAAGACCATTAAGAACATTCTCGGGCTGGGATATGGGTATGAGGCCGAAAACTGGAGTGCCAATATTTTTGCCAAGCAGTATTTCCAGCAGAATAAATTCAGTCAATCCTATAACCCATCCGGCGACTATGGGGACATAGCCTATAGGGACCAGACCAATAAGTTCAGTTATCTGGGCTATGGCCTGGCCCTGACCCACTTCTTTAACGATGATTTCCAAATAAAGGCCTCTTTTGAAAAAAGTTACCGTATGCCCGAGACGGAGGAGCTCTATGGCGACCTTGTCAACCTGCAGGGGAATATTGATTTGAAACCCGAACAAAGTTATAATTACAATTTGGGGGCCAGCTACTGGTGGCATATGGGGACCCAACATCACATTAACTTGAATGCCAATGGTTTTTACAGGGATGCCAGCGATTTTATCCGCCCTGTTTTAAACAACAACCAGACCATGCAGGTAATGGATAATTTGGGGAGCGTTACCAATTTAGGGATCGAATCGGAAATTAGGTATCAGTATAGGGAAAAATTTAGTGCCGGGGTGAACGTTACCTATCAGAACTTACGGAACAATACAAAGTACGAAGGCGAGCAGACTACCGAAAGTGTCGTGTACAGGGACAGGATTCCAAACATGCCATATCTCTATGGAAATGCAGATATGAGTTATACGTTCCAAAATGTAGGGGGGACGGGCAACCTTTTATCTATTGGATATAATATGCTGTATGTGCACGCATTTTACCTCTATTGGCCAAGTTTAGGCGATGATAAGTTCGATATTCCAGAACAGATATCACAGGATTTAAATATTACCTATACCTGGAAAGAGGATTTACAGTTCACCTTTGAGTGCCGGAATATCTTCAATAAAAAGTTGTACGATAACTTCAGCTTACAAAAACCCGGCAGAAGTTTTACCGGAAAGATCAGGTATACCTTTTTTTAACTAAAACCAATCGATTAAAAAAAATGGCATTATGAAACAAAAACTATTCACAACTTACCTATCTATAAATGCACTTATTTTATTAGGTGCCTGTAGTAGTGATGATGACAGTGCAACGGATAATGGTGGGGAAGGGCCCGTGCCTACTTCAAAATATATCATTACCGCAAATCCAACGGCCTCGGAAGGGGTGGCCGATTACATTTTAACAACAGAAGATCTTACCCAAGGAAGTATTACCACCGAAGGAAACGGCATAGAACAAGATGGCACTTACCGGTATTATGTGACCAACAACAATAAATTCTTTAGTCTTTTATATGGTCAGGGAAATCCTGGGGCGGTTACCACTTATGAATTAAATGCAGATGGGGAACTGGAAAAATTATCTGACTTTCAATCGGAGACCGTTCAGGCACGCGCAGCGGTTAATGATGATGTCCTTATGATAAAGCTTTCCAGAGATCTTGAGTCGCCTTATGCATATTGGTACCGTCTGGATACCAATACATCCACTTTTGTGGATGAAGGACAAATAAATACCGAAGTATTGGCAGACAACGGAGAGTTGGCTTATTTTTCGTGGATAACACAGGTCGGCGATATGGTTTTTTTGCCCTATTTCGGAATTAAGGCCTGTTGCAATGATGCCGATGGGACCAACTTCCCGGACCAGGCCAATATTGCCGTGTATTCATATCCTGAAATGGAGCTGCAAACAGTTATTCACGATAATCGTACCAGCTTTATAGGAAGGTATGCCAATACCGGACTTTCGGTAGATGAAAAGGGGGATGCCTATACTTTTTCTTCTTCGGTAGCAATGAGCAACGGCGAATTTACTTCTACCAAGCCATCGGCCGTTACCAAGATAACCAGCGGTTCCCTAGAATTTGACACCGATTACTTTTTTAACCTTGAAGAGGCCTCCGGTGGTTATTACCTGACCAATCATTACTATGTTTCCAACGGTAAGTTTTTGGGCTTTATGGAAAAAGAAAAAGTATCGCAATATGATACGGGAAGGCACTTGGCCGTTATCGATGTCTATAATCAGTCCTTTACTTGGATTGAAGGCCTGCCCGAATATACAACGGTTACCAATGTTACGGCAAGGAACAATTATGTATCCGAAGATGGAACGACCATTTATACGGGCATAACCTCCGAGTCAGATGGAAGCTATGTATATGCCATTGACATACTAAATGCCACGGCCGAGAAAGGATTAAAAGTTGAAGGTGGCGTCATCAGTGCCATTAGTAAGCTGGACATAGCTCAACAATAAAGAGGCAACATACATTAAAGCAATATATAGAACTGAATAATTGAATTTTTAAATTTTTATACAATGATCAAGCAATCTAATTTTTACTTTGGATTAATATTTTTAGGGGCTACGACCCTTATAGGATGTAGTAGTGACGACGATGCAGGAAATCCTGATGATGGTGGGGAAAACCCGGCGGCCGAGTCACAATATTTAATCACGGCCACGCCAACCGCCTCGGAAGGGGTAGCCGATTACATTTTAACCACGGACGACCTTACGCAAGGAAGTATTACTACCGAGGGAAATGGTATTGAGCAAGACGGAACGTACCGTTATTATGTAACGCATAACAATAAGTTTTTCAGTCTTTTATATGGGCAGGGGAATCCGGGAGCGGTAACTACCTATCAACTAAACGCTGAAAGCAATTTGGAGAAGATTTCTGATTTCCAATCAGAGACCGTTCAGGCTTTTGCCCCCGTAAATGATGATATCCTCATGATCAAGATTTCCAGAAATGCCGAATCCCCCTATGCGTATTGGTACCAACTGGATACAGAAACTTCTCAGTTCACCGGGGAAGGTCAAATCAACACTCAGGAACTGGCCGATAAAGAAAATGGGGAATTGGCTTTCTTTTCCTGGATTACCCAGGTTGGCGACAAGGTGTATTTGCCATATTTTACGGTAAAGGCATGTTGCAATGATACTTTTGGGACAGATTATCCTGATGAGGCCAATATAGCGGTGTATTCATATCCGGAAATGGAACTGGAAACCGTTATTCACGACGACCGTACAAGTTATATTGGTAGATATTTCGACAACGGACTTTCTGTAGATGAAAACGGGGATGCCTATGCTTTTTCTTCTTCAGTGGCCACTACCAACGGTGAGTTGACTTCTACAAAGCCTTCGGCCATTACAAGAATTAAAAGCGGTACATCGGAATTCGACCAGGATTATTTGTTTGATATAGAAGCAGCCTCGGGCGGGGCCTATATTACCGATCATATGTATGTAGGGAACGGTAAGGCCATCGGAATACTTATGGATGAGAAAACCTCTGCCTACTCAACTGGAAACAGATTGGCGGTCATCGACCTGTATAATCAAACCTTGGAATGGGTAACCGGGATGCCAAGCCCAGAAACAATCCTAAATGTTACCAAAGGGATGGACAATTATGTTTCTGAAGACGAAAGCACTGTTTTTGTTGGCGTAACAACCGAAGGTGGAAGCTTTATATACAATATTGATGTTGCCGGAGCAAGTGCAACGCAGGGACTGGAAGTAGAAGGAGGACAAATTACAGCGATAAACAGGTTGGACCCTGTAGAGTAAGTGCAAAGTTAATGCATAATTTTTATTGTTGGTAAAGCAGCTTCACAAACGAAGCTGCTTTTTTTAGTGCGCCTAGCATGGGCGATAACTATAGGGTGCAAGTCCCGAACATGCTCTAGCAGTGGGAAGTGTTAGCCAAGAGCAAGGGTGTCCATTGCGAGGTGGAATCTGAAGGAAGCTGGCGGCAAAATCCCGGCCTGACTGGCATTAAAGGTTTGTGGATGTTCATTTATAGATAAAGCAAAAGGGCGTTGCTTAAGTGATCGTTTTTTCAATTCTCGATCAAGTATAATTCCCGGATGAATTCCTTTATATTTGTAATAACCCATATTTATAAAAAAGCATTTAATTTTAAAGCATCGTGCTATCTATATTACTTTCCTAGAGTTGCTACCTTTACTATATCGGTTCGATTTGTGTCTAAGATTTTTAGAGCAATTAATCATAACGCCATACTTTTTACAAAATGGTTGCTATAAATTACTTTATGTAAAAAGCCGTTATGGGAGGAAATGACACGGATTTTATAGTTCTACAGCGGTTACCTTCTAACTGTTTTTTACTTTTCCAATAGTTCCATTCGGTATCGAATCATTTCTTTCAATTAAACTGGCAGGAAGCGGGTTTATTCAATAGAAATTGAACCGAACCTTTCCCTTTTTTAAATTCACTTAATTCCGGGTTAAACTTTTCCATTGTTGTAGGATTTCAAAAATCAAGAACCTTTAACCACTATAATGAGCTATAAAATAAGATAGACAAAAATTATTGCGTTTCATCGATATTTATGGGATTTTGTCTTTTGAGGGATTTATTTTACAATCTTTTATGTGTTAATTTTAATTGCATAATCGTTAAAATACATTTTTAAATTTCCTTATACTACCTAAAACTATATTGTGAAGCATTCAAAAGTATCATTAAGTCTTATTTTTCTTGGAGAAATATTTCCTCTCAGCCAAGGCTTTATAAAGTATTACAAGTCTAAAGTATCCTATGCAAATTTTAAAAAAGGAACTGTCTTGGTTAAACAAGGAGGGTTTAGTGATAAAATTTATTTTATAAGGCAGGGGCTAATAAGGGGTTTTTATCAAACCATCAATAAGGAGTTTACCACCTGGATAAGTATGGAAAATGAATTGGTAACATCCATTACCGGTTTTTTTGTTGAGCAACCAACCAGGGAAAATATTCAGGTGTTGGAGGACACCTATGTTGAATACATATCCATTAATGACCTTAATTATCTTTTGGAGAATTTTCCTGAAATGTCCAGAATCTATCTAAAACTATTAACCGAGTATTATATGCATTCAGAATCAAGAGCGCTGATGGCACGCTTACCCAATGCCAAATTACGGTATGACTTTTTTATTGAAGCAGGACTCGGTCATTTGGTAGAAAGGGTGCCCCATAAATATTTAGCTTCACTATTGGGAATACGGCCGGAAACATTTAGTCGTTTATTAAGGGATTATTCCAGCTAATGGATAAAGAAGTTGACAATTGTCAAGATTGTTATCCGATAAACAAATAATTTGTTTTTTTTAAACTTAGGCTAAATTATATTTGCCCCACCTATTTCAAACAAATAACTAATATTTATGTATATGATTCAAATTTACTTTTCACCTATAAGTCCATAGGAACAACACATTTATTTTAAGATTTAAAGACTGTTTTTTATTGATTCTCATTCGGGAGTCAACAAGAGAATTATGGTCTTTATTGTATGGCTTTTTTTTAAATCAAATAAGCTCATGGGGCTTTTTATGTCTCTTTTTAAAATTACAAACACTATCTAATTTACTGTAAATAAGGTTTTTAAAGTGTGCGTCGAATAACAGTCATTATTTTTTTATCAATTAAACTACCTAAAATTAACAAAATGATTTTGAGAACAACTTCAATTAAATCTGTGTTTGCATTTTTGATACTTCTCTTAACAGGAGCATTCAATGTAGTAGCACAACAAAACAAACTCATTGTAGTGGATATGGAATACCCCCATCTATCACAACTGGAATTTACAAAAACACAAAACTTAGAGGTTTTAAAATTAACAACGCAGGAAAATCCATGGAAGAACATAAGAGAATACCTTCAAATGCATCCTGAAATTACGGAGTTGCATTTGTTTGCAAAAACTACCGAAAATAGCATTCAGCTTGGCGGAAACAATTATTCAGCAAAAAAGCTGGATGCAGAATTTGAAATATCCCTTATGGAAACCCTCTATAATTTTAAAAACAGACACCAGCTCCTTATTTATAGTTGCAATATAGCAAGGGAAGAAACAGGCAGAGCCATCCTTAAAAAATTAGGAGAACGTACTTTATTTAACATTGCAGCTCCTACCAGCTGTGATGATATCTTTTCAGAAACGTTAGAGTTTGATTTTCAAACCTATCCAAAAGCCAATCTTATCCCTATTACGAATCTTTAATCTTTATGGTAATGAACAAAATATACAATTATCTAACAGTCTTTTGCTGTTTGATGCTCTCTTTATATCTGCACGCACAAAATGTAGAAATGAAAGTTACCCAAGGCCCCAATGTGGATGTAATGTTAACAGTGGGATCTGCAAATGTTGACCTGAGTACTTTTGAGCAGGATCTGGAACAATCCATGCATACTAAAGGAATCCCACTTGGAAAACTTCGTGTTGAGGCTTTTCAACGAAGTACTATTTCATCCGATCAAGCTGATGCAGAGGCCATTTTTAGCAGTTGGAATAAAATGAATTATAATGGAACTGAACCACCAGAGGCAGGTAGTTATTCTGGAGATTATTTTTCATTTGATTCAGGATCCAATTCCGTAATTGCGGATTATGTTTCAAGATATAATGGATATGGATTTGCAATGTATGATCCCACTGGCGATATGACCGATGGAACCATTTCTGCAAGATGGGGATTGACAGCAGCTCCTAGCGCTCATGGAGAAGTTGGTTTTATTTTTAGGAAAGAGGATAATCAAAACTTTTACGCCTATATCATCGATAATCATACCGCCTGTGGAAATTTAATGAACTATTCAAATGGTGATGGATATGCTGCAGAGGCCATTTTAAAAGTTGAAGACGGAGTAACCACCATATTAGCTGTAAATACGGATAGTGGAAAAAGCGGAAGTGCTCCCAAGGGGTGGAATGCAAATCGTAGTGATTTGTTTGCTCCTTATTACAATGGACAGGTGATAGACTTTAAAATAGAGCTTCATGGTAATGATATTAAAATTTCCAGAAAAGGGGGAGGAGGGAATGCCGGTACTAACTGGATAGAGTCTTTTAATATAAGTGATGTTTCTCATACACAGGGAAGTTATGGCTTTTATGTTCATGAACAACAGGGAGCTTATTTTAAAAATATAGAATTTACAAAATTATCCTTAAGAGCATTCAAAGATGTGTTACGGGAACCTCAATGGCGTAACAATGCCTTAAGATTCAATGTCAATTTGGACGATCTTGAAGTAGCTGATTTTGATTCGGATAGCGATCTTTCTGAAATCCTGATGCGAACAATTAATGAAGATATTCATTATATAGGTTGGGGAGTTGATGGCAATAAAGAACAATTTGAAAGATTTATAGCACAAAATAATACCAACGGAACTTTTGTTAATCGCTCTAGTAGTAGCTATGCCAGTTCTGTGGATCAAATAGCGCAATATATTTACGATCATTACCTTAAAAATACCATCTCTGAGGGGAATTATTTTATTGCCGGAACTTCGGTGGAAATTGATGTGACTCCTTCACAATTAAAAAGCAATACTGCCAATGCCAGTTACCCTAACGGAAGATGGAATATAAGCCATGATGAAACAGTATTTGAAAATAATTCGGGGAAGGCATCCTGGAATGAGCTTTATTTAGAGGATGTACCTGAATTATACAATAAAACAGGGAAGTATAGTTTCACTTTTGAAGAAATGCCGACGGCCCCTACTACTTTATTCTTTCATAGAAAACCAATTGCCAGTTTTACTTATAATGCGGGTACCGGTGTTTCAAACAATAATTCTTATGATTTAGACGGTGGTGCAGATCAGGGAATTGAGCAAGTGGAATGGAAGTGGAAAGCTATTGATGCTCTTAGTACAAATGATTGGAATGAGGGGCAATTTGAAAATAATAATGTAGCTGACGGAGAGTACCTTTTAATGTTACGGGTAAAAGATCATCAAGGAGTATGGAGCAGACCTTCAAGTATTTTTATAGAAAAGTCAGGTAGTGTTGGTGGAGCAGATGACCTTCCGATAGCTCAATTTAATATTTTGCCGGATGTGTTAACAACCTATTCGGGAGCAATGACTATCAATGTTGAAAACAATTCTATAGATCCTTATTCCAGAGCCTTAGTAGAAGACGAGTGGGTGGTTATAAAAAGAGTATATGATGCAAACGATGAACCCACAGATACAGAAGTGTATAGAGGTTCAACTCCTATGGCAGATTTCGGATCTTATGCTGATCAAAGTGCTGAATATATCATAAGCCTTCGAACAAAGACCGATACCGATGTTTGGTCACAACCGTTTTACCGAACACTTACAATTATTGATGATCAAATAGCACCAACTATAAGTGCTTCTCCTGCAAACGGAACGCTAACCACCGATGATCAGATAACAATTTCATTTAATGATGAAAATGGAGGAAGTGGGTTTGACGTACAACGTTATGTCCTTACCCAAAATAGCAGTGCACCTTCTTCGGATGACAGTGGTTGGACTTCTTGGAGTAATAGTCAGTCCAAAAAAATCTCATTTACAAAAGGAGGCGCTGGATGGTATATCCATTTAAATGCTAAAGACAATGCCGGAAATACAGGAGTCCAAACTTTCGGTCCGTATGATGTCACCCTAATTTTAGATGCTCAGGATGATTTGTCTTTAATTGATGAAGATACAGTTTCAGATCCGATTGATGTATTGTACAATGATAAATATGATTCAGGTAAAGCAGTCTCTATTACCATCCTAACAAACGGAAGCAAAGGAACTGCCATAGTAGATGAGGATAATCATATTATATATACACCAAATGCAAATGCAAATGGCACGGATACCGTAATTTATCAATTGGATAATGGCGGAGACATGACAACGGCTAGTATTACCATATCTATAACGGCCATTGATGATACCCCGGTTGCTCAGGCCGACTCCTTTTCAGTGGACGAAAATGGCTCTCTAACCGATAATGTATCCTCGAATGATCAGGAGGTAGACGGAGATGCTACTACCTATTATTTAATCGATGGACCATCGGATTCGGCGGCCTTTAGCTTTGATGAGGACGGAACCTTTACTTATACCCATAACGGTGCAGAAAATGCAACAGACTCCTTTACCTATAATTTTGATGACACCAATTCATTTAGTGAAACGGTAACCGTAACACTGAATGTTACTAATGTAAATGACCTTCCAACTGGAGGGGCAGCCTCTGTAACAGTTGTTGAAGACAAAGGATTTAATTTCTCAGTTGAAGATTTTACTTTTAATGATCCTGATCAAGGTGACAGTTTCAATGGAATACAAATTATTTCATTACCCGCTTTAGGTACCCTTGTCTATAATGGAAGTGCTGTGAGTCCCGGAGATCTAATTGATGATGTAACCAAGCTTGTTTTTACAACCGACACAGATGGTTCAGGGGAAGATTATACTTCTTTTAATTTTAAGGTGAAAGATCAATCGGATGCTGTAAGTACAAATACTGATATTCTTTCTGTAACGGCACTAGCAGATATGGACGGGGACGGAATCTCCGATGAAACTGATCCAGATATCGACGGAGACGGAACTCCAAATGAAAAGGATACTTTCCCTTACGATCCTACCGAGGATACCGATACCGATGGCGATGGTACGGGAGATAACACGGATCCGGATATAGACGGAGACGGAACACCAAATGAAAAGGATGCCTTCCCTTATGATCCTACCGAGAATACCGATACTGATGGTGATGGTACGGGAGATAACAAGGATACTGATATCGACGGAGATGGAACTCCAAATGAAAAGGATGCTTTCCCTTACGATCCTACCGAGGATACCGATACCGATGGCGATGGTACGGGAGATAACACGGATCCGGATATAGACGGAGACGGAACTCCAAATGAAAAGGACGCCTTCCCTTATGATCCTACCGAGGATACTGATACCGATGGCGATGGTACGGGAGATAACACGGATCCAGATATAGACGGAGACGGAACACCAAATGAAAAGGACGCCTTCCCTTATGATCCTACAGAGGATACCGATACTGATGGCGATGGTACGGGAGATAACACGGATACTGATATAGACGGAGATGGAACTCCAAATGAAAAGGATGCCTTCCCTTACGATCCTACCGAGGATACCGATACCGATGGTGATGGCACGGGAGATAACACGGATACTGATATAGACGGAGATGGAACTCCAAATGAAAAGGATGCCTTCCCTT
>NZ_JAZEUN010000040.1:0-16767 GCF_037029175.1 Galbibacter sp. PAP.153
TTTATTATTCTATATTTAATGGTGGACCTTATATTTTGAATGAAATATTTTGGGAAGCTATTCTGCCAAAAAATCCAGTTTAGCCCCTTCTACTATGTTGTCCAGATACTTTTTTAGGAAAAAGAATTGAGTGGTTTTTTCAACCCCAATGGCCTTAACAAACTTATTGTAATATTTTTTGTCGGTTTTTACTTTTTGTAAATCAGTTTTTAACACGTCTTTGTTGAGTGTATTTATTTGGTCGGATGAATAATTGTCCATGTTGTCTGCATAAGAATCGAATAATGCAGCTTTTTCCACGGAAATTTTCCCGCTTTCTTCAAGATATTTATCAAATACGGGGTTGAATGCATTTTCTTCGGTTTCGGTAAGCTCAAGTTCGTCGTAGATAAACGACTTGACTTCAACTTTTGCGGTCGATTTTAACAAGTCGGCATAATCTTGGTCGTCTTGGGCGTTTACCGTTATAAAGCTTAATAGAATGCCGATTAAGAATAATTTTTTCATAAGTGATAATTTTAAGGTTGGTTTATATGTGATTAAAATTCTTCTATGAATTTAATTCATATATAAAAATAGCAATTATAATGGGATTTTATAAATAGAGGCATAAATAAATAATTTAATTTATTGGTCGAAAACTTAAGAATTGTGCTTATCTTTGAGGCGAATTCAGAAAAATTTCCGGAAACTATGTTTGAATTTGACCAATATCTTGGCTTTTTAGCAATCATGACCGTCCTAACCATAGGATTTTGGTTGATGATATTTCTATTAACCTTTGTAATTCCTTATTGGTTGGGTGGCTCGATCATCGAATTGATTAAGGAAAAAAGAGAAGCCAAAAGAGCAAAATCAGAAAAATAAAAAAAGAAGCCAATTGGCTTCTTTTTTTTTATCTCTGTTTTCGGGTTTTTATCCTTCAAATTCCCCTCCGCCTTCATCTCCGCCATTATTGCCACCACCATTTCTGTTACCACGGTTTCCACGTTGGTTTTTGGGTTGGTTGAAACGGTATATAAACGAAACTGTAAATTGTCTTTGTCTCCATTGAAATTCACTATCGGAAGTAAAAGAAAGATTCCCCATATCGTCGTAAGATTCTGTATAAGACCTTCTTTTCCTGCTGTTGAGCAAGTCGCTTACATTTAAGGAAACCGTAGCGTTATCGCCCATAATATCCTTGCTAAACGCCATGTCGATAGACATCATCCCGTCTGACTTTGTTTGCGAGTTTTGCCTTGGCCCCATATAAAAACCATTGGTTTGCCAGTCTATACTTGACGGAAGGTCTACTTTTGCACTCAAGCGGGAAAACCAGCTGGTGCTTTCGGTTCCATAGTCTACGCCTTGGTATTCCCCGTCTGTATTGAACTTAAAGAAATTAAAACTTCCGTTAAACTGCAACCACTTAATGGCATTGTACATAACCCCGACCTCGCCGCCAAACCTTTGATTGGTAGAAAGATTTATGGGGATGGTCCTTATAATATCTATTCCGTCGGATGTTTGTTGGCCCGTTTCTGTTTGGACCCTTTCGAAGGCATCGGTTTCCCTTTGGTAATAAATTGAAGATGTCAAGGTGAGTTTTTCCCATCTTTTTAAATACCCAAGGTCGAAAGCATCAGAAAAGGCAGGTTCTAGATCTGGATTCCCCTGAAAAATATTGGCCCGGCTCGACCTGGAAGGAAATGGGTTTACAAACCAGCCACGCGGGCGGTTTATCCTTCTGTTATATCCTAAAGTTATATTTTCGTTTTCCTTAATTTCATATGTTAGGTTTACGGTAGGGAAGAGGCCTAAGTAATTTTTGTCAAAATCGGGATCAAAATCAAATCCTAAAGTATCGATGAGCTGCTCGTCGTCTAATTCAGAATCGACCTTTCCTTTTAATCGGGTGTTTTCCAACCTTAAGCCCAATAAGAAAGAAAACTTTTTGCCCAGTTTATTTCCGTATTGCGAATAAACAGCATTTACATTTTGCTCGTATGTAAATTTATTTGAAAGATTGTAGTTGGTTTCAAATTCTCCGCTGGAAAAGTTGTAAGTATCTAATTGATAATCGTTTGTGTTTTTTTCGAAATTACCACGGTAACCGGCTTCAAATTGTGCATCTCCCATTGGTAGAACATAATCGGCCTGAAGAAGGTACTCGTTTTCTTTTTCAACTTCCGTTACCTTTTCTAAGTTGATAAGTTCATCATCTGGATAGTACTGATTTTCGTCAATATCGGTATTAACATCTTCTTTATCTGTTGAATATTGAAAATCGGCCGTTAGTTTATGGCCTTCATCATTAAAATTATTTGTGTAGTTTAATGAGTATTGATATGTATTATCGTCTTCGTTTTCAATTTCCCTACGCAAAGTCCTACTGTCAATATCGGTATCTATATAGCGGGTGGTATTGTTTTCGGTACCGTCTTGTTCATCAGAAAAGCGCGTAAAAAAACTTCCTGTTATTGAAGATTTATCAGTCAAGAAATATTCCATCCCAATATTTGCATTTACCCCTTTGTTCAATCGGTTCATATCTCTGTCTTCGGTAATCCTGCTAAATTTTGAGTCGAAATAAGTATTGTCAAAATACGCATATCCGGGAGGCTCGTTATAAAAATGCCCCAAGGTTGTAAACAGGTTGAATTTGTTTGTCCTTAAGTTTAAATTGGCATTGACCCTGCTGTTAATTGGGTATCCCGTGTTGATATTGACAGAGCCGTTAAAACCAAGCGTTTTTTCTTTTTTAAGGACAATGTTCAAAATTCCGGCAGTACCTTCTGCATCGTACCGGGCAGAGGGACTGGTAATTACTTCTACTTTCTCGATGGCATCGGCAGGTAATTGGCGTAAAGCATCCGTAGAACCAAACCCGGCAAGGGCCGAAGGTTTACCATTAATAAGGATACGAACGTTCTCGTTACCACGCAAGCTTATGGCCCCTTCTACATCTACGGTAACAGACGGTACATTGCTTAAAGCATCTGAAACTGTTGCACCGCTTGTAGTAAGGTCTTTACCTATATTGTATACTTTTTTGTCTAAGCGGACTTCGACCGTTGTTTTTTCCCCAACAACTTCTACGGCATCAAGCTGGGCAACGTCCAAGGAAAGTTTTATGGTGCCAAAATCTTTTGATTGCGTTAAATTCTGGTTGTTAAGTGTGTATGGGCGATAGGAGATGTATTCTACCCTAACATTGTATTTTCCGGCAGGGGCCTCAACACTAAAGGTACCTGTTTGGTCTGTAACGCCACCGGTTACCTGCTCTGGATTATCTATGCTTTGAAGCACAAGGGTGGCATATTCCAATGGTTCACCAGTTTCTGAATCGATAACGGTACCGGTTAATGTAATTTGTTTTTCAGCATTGGGTCTTTGTGCATGTATAAATGCTGAAAACAATGTAGCTGCAATAAAGCAGAAGTGTCTAAATTTCATAGTAAGCGCGAATTAGTAGTTTTGATTACTTTTAAAAGTAAGACGCCAAATTTAGACCATGGTTTAACCCGAAATGGTTAAACTTTTCATAAAATTCCCTTAATATTTTCAGGGGGCCTCCCTATTACGGCCACATTGTTTTTTATAACAATTGGGCGTTCAATAAGCTTGGGATTTTCTAGCATTGCCTCGATAATTTGATCATCGTTAAGGACTTTGTTTTTGTATTCTTCTTTCCAGATGGTTTCATTTTTCCGGATAAGGTTGATGGGCTTAATGCCCAGGCAATTTATTATTTTGCGGAGCTCTTTTTCTGTTGGAATTTCTTCAAGGTATTTTACAACTTCAAAATCTTTTCCCGATTCTTCCAATATCTGTAGTCCTTCCCTTGATTTTCTACAGCGGGGGTTGTGATATATTTTTATCATTTTTTATTGTTTGTTTCCGTACAAATATTCATATATCAATCCCTTTGCCAAAGGATATGAATATGTTATTTTTTATTATTGAATAGTTATTGTTTATGGCGTTTTTTAAGCTTCGTCTTTTTGGCCCATCATCATTAAATAAGCTTTTAAGAATTCGTCTATTCCGCCATCCATAACATTATCTACATTGCCCGTTTCGTGGCTGGTACGAACGTCTTTCACCAGTTTATAGGGATGCATTACGTAGTTTCTAATCTGCGATCCCCATTCAATTTTCATTTTAGACGATTCTATTTCATCTCTTGCCGCTTGCCTTTTTTTAAGTTCTATTTCGTATAGTTGCGATTTTAGCATCTGCATGGCTTTTTCCCTGTTTTCTAGCTGAGAGCGGGTTTCGGAGTTATGAATGATAATTCCGGTAGGATGGTGCGTTAGAATGGCCTTGGTTTCTACTTTGTTTACATTTTGACCGCCGGCACCGCTGGAACGGGCGAAGTCCCATGAAATATCGGCCGGGTTGATATCGATTTCAATAGAATCGTCGGCCAGTGGATATACATATACCGATGCAAATGAGGTATGGCGCTTGGCATTACTGTCAAAAGGAGAAATCCTTACCAACCGGTGCACGCCATTTTCACTTTTTAGCCACCCAAAGGCAAAATCGCCATCAAATTCCAATGTAACGGTTTTAATGCCCGCCACGTCGCCTTCCTGATGGTTGAGTTCCTTAATTTTATAGCCGTGCTTTTCGCCCCACATAAGATACATGCGCATAAGCATCGAGGCCCAATCGCAACTTTCGGTACCGCCCGCACCTGCGGTTATTTGCAATACGGCACTCATGTTATCGCCTTCTTCAGAGAGCATGTTCTTAAATTCCATGGCTTCAATAAGGACCGCTGCTTTTTCGTATTGTGTAACAATGTCTTCTTCGGTGGCTTCGCCTTCTTTGTAAAATTCAAATAAAACTTCCAGGTCGGCTATTAAAGTATTAGCCTTGTTGTAATCTTCCACCCATTTTTTTTGGGTCCGCAGTTCTTTCATGATTACCTCGGCCTCTTTTGGATTGTCCCAAAAATCGGGGGCAAAGGTTTTTTCTTCTTCATTTTGTATTTCAATGAGTTTTTGCTCAATGTCGAGATACTTTTTAAGATCGGCGGTACGTTCAGCAAGATTTTTTACCTGATCGGTGGTAATCATATAATTTTATTTTTTTCAAAAGTAAAACACTTTTTTAAATGATGGGTATTTTTTAAACGTTGTGTATTAACTTTATCATCTAAATAGAAACTTCCATGAAGATAAATCTTATTAGCGATACCGTTACCAAGCCCACAAAAGAAATGCTCGAAGCGATGATGAACGCAAGGGTTGGCGACGATGTTTTTAAGGGCGATCCTGCCGTGAACGAACTAGAGCATAAAGTTGCGCAAATGTTTGGCAAAGAAGCTGCTTTGTTTTTCCCGAGCGGTACCATGGCCAACCAAACCGCCATAAAAGTGCACACACAACCGGGAGAGCAGTTAATAGCCGATAAAGATGCGCATATTTTTAATTACGAAGGTGGCGGGGTAAGCTTTAACAGCGGTGTAAGTTGCAAGTTGATAAATGGGGATAATGGTCGTTTTACAGCCGAAGCGGTTGAAGATTCCATCAATCCACCAGATTTTTACCACAGTCCGCTTACCACATTGGTATGTCTCGAAAACACGGCAAATAGGGGTGGAGGTGCCTGTTGGGATTTTCCTGAAATTATTAAGATAAGAAAGGTATGCGATGAAAATTCGCTTGGGTTACATTTGGATGGTGCCCGGTTATGGAATGCGCTGGTTGCAAAAAATGAAACAGCCGAACAATACGGAAAAGTATTTGATTCCATATCGGTTTGCTTAAGCAAAGGCCTTGGCTGCCCCGTGGGCTCCGTATTAATGGGCAGCAAGGAATTTATGGAAAAAGCCCTACGGATAAGGAAAGTATTGGGGGGCGGCATGCGGCAAGCGGGTTATTTGGCCGCCGCTGGAATATATGCGTTGGACAACCATATTGAAAGATTGGCCATTGACCATAAAAAAGCCAAGGAAATAGCCGAAGTCCTTGAAAAAACATCGTATATAAAAGCCATAGACCCGGTAGAAACAAATATTCTTATTTTTTATTTAAATGATGATGTCGAGATTGCTCCATTTATGGAATCCCTTCAAAAAAACGGTATATCCATTATCCATATGGGGCAGGGAAAATTACGTATTGTTACCCATTTGGATTATACCGATGAAATGCATGAAAAGGTTTTAAAAACTATAACAGGCCTGTAGATATCGTTTATATATATGATTTCTCTTTAAGTGAGAGAAAATATGTTTATTGAAAAAATCAACTTAAATCGATAACTCCGGCCATTGGAGCATTGTTTTTTACAGAATTGATGCCATTTTCCATGCCTGCTTCAGAAGAATACATCTGGCTTTTCCCAATAATCTGCCCGTTTGATGCCTTTAGGTTGAAATAAAATTTCCCATTGGAAGCAGTCTTCCGTTCATACTTGCTCATATCTTCAGCATTCCTTCTTACTGATGCTACACCGTTTTCTGCTCCTTGTTTGTTCTGGTACATTTCACTGGACAAAATAACTTGTCCGTTCTGAGCTTTTAAATTAAAATAGAATTGACTCGATTTTTCCGAGTAAAAAATTTCAAACATTATGGAAATATATTATATATGTTAAATCCTATAAGTATAAATATAGGAAAATTTGAAATGCATTTTTGGGTTTTATAAAAAATATTTAGCTGTCTTAACAATATGGGCAGTTCTGCGCAGAATATTTAAAATCCATATATGTTTTTCTTGAAATCATTATTAATCTTTTAGATAAAAAAATGAAAAGAATATTATTACTATTGTTAACATTTATTTCTTGTGGTATTTATGCACAGGATCTCCCAAACAATCCCGAGCCCGGGAAATGTTATGTAAGGTGTACAACTCCAGACACATATGTGAATGAAGATGTACAAATAATGATAAAACCAGCATATAAAGTATTAAAAACCTATCCAGCTGAATATAAAACAGTAACAGAAAGTGTATTGGTTAAAGAAGCTAGTAAAAAACTAACTGTAGTTCCTGCTAAATGGGGAACAGAAACTGTTTCATATGTATCAAAGGAAAGGTCCAATATTTTAAAAATTGTACCTGCAACATTCTCCCAAAGCTCTGAGACTATAGAAATAAAACCGGCCTATGCCCAATGGGAATTGGGGACGCCCGCACCCGATTGCGAGTCTTCCAATCCCGACGATTGTAGGTATTGGTGCTATAAAGGTTACCCTGCCGAGTACGAAACATTTCCTAAAGAGGTGATAAATGTAGATGCCAGCACTGTTTCAACTCCAGTTGCAGAGAAGCAAAACTCTTATACCAAGAAAATAATTGTTGAGCCTGCAAAAGTAGTGGAAGTAGAGATTCCGGCAGAGTACGACGAGGTTACAAAGACCGTTTTGGTGAAAGATGCATATACGGTAGAAGAAACCGTTCCAGCCGAGTACCAAACGATAACCAAAGAAGTCTTAAAGGATAAAGGCGGACTTACAACTTGGAAAGAAGTAGAATGTAAGCTTGTGGAATATAATGCTTTACCTATTAACTGGAATCTTGCCAGTTATACCTTGACCCCTGAGGCCAAAAAAATTATAGACGACAATCTTATTCCCGTAATTAAACAAAATCCGGGAGTTAAAATAGAATTGGCTTTGCATACCGATTCCAGGGGATCAAAGCAAAGCAACCAGATATTGTCAGAAAGAAGGGCACAAGCAGTTGCAAACTATTTAATCTCCAAGGGATTTAATTCCAGTCTATTGGTAGCCAATGGTTACGGCGAAACGAAACATAAAAACAGATGTGCCGATGGCGTTTCTTGTACAGAAAGGGAACATGCCGTAAACCGAAGAACCGAATTTAGGCTTATAAATAATTAAGAATAATGGGCAACTAGCAAAGATTTTACGATAAAACCAGTTAAAAATGAAAAAAATAACTTTAATGCACATTCATTTCAAAATTTCAATACTTTTTTTTTGCTGTAACACTGTCATTTTCGCACAGCATGAGGATGGACACTACCCACCATTAGACCCAACAAAAATCTATAAACAATGGGATTTGGAAAACCTTACACGTGCATATTGCGATTTGCAACCTGAAGCCGCTTTTATGGCCTTGTATAATTCATATCTTAAAGAAGGTTCCACAGCTCAAAATATAGGTATCATGGAAACTTCAGTAAATGCTAAACTAAAAGTTTTAACAGCAAATAGTACCACTATATATGCAGTACATCCCGTTAACCTTAATGAACAAGGAGGTGCAGTAGTTGTAGAAGTTCCCGCTGGAATGATGGGAATGGCAAATGCTCCTGGTTGGGTAAATATTATAGATATAGGGGGAATGGGGCCAGACAAAGGAAAAGGTGGTAAATACTTATTTACATCCCCTGAATACAATGGTGAAATTCCTGAAGGATACTTTCATTACAAATCTCCAGCCAATACCATAGTGTGGTTACTTCGTGGTTTTGTGAAAAATGGAGATAGAAAAGCAACCGTGAAATTTATGCAAGAGGGTATAAAAACCTATTCATTAAAAGATGCTGATAATCCTCCAGCTACCACATTCTATAATACTTCCAACAAAATGGCAGATGGACATTTCATGGATATGCTGTATGATGAAACCCAAGTTTTTGACTTGATAAAGGAATTTGTAAAACTCAATAATGGGGCATGTTATAAAAGGCACGATGTAATTATGAGCTACCTTTATGATATGGGCTTTTTCGAAGGTAAAGTCGATAAAGAATTGTTGAAAAAAGCAGCAGAATTAGGCGAGTTACGCCAGCGTACCCTTACATTTAACAATCGGGTACCAGATGTTCTCAAATGGCCAGGAAAAAGTAATTGACAATGGGCAAATAACTTTCTGGACGAAAACTTTACAAGTAGGACAACTGGTAAGTATACCGCTACCCAACAACAAGTTTGGGCATATCAAGCTACATTTAATTCGAAAGGAATGACCCAGGCACCCAAAGGAGCAGGTTCACAATATATTACAGCAACCAAAGACAGTGAAGGACAATGGCTAAATGGAAGCAACACTTACATGATGGAAATTCCACCTAATGTACCTGAAACCAATTTTTGGTCGGTTATTTTATACGATGCTAAATACCATTCTATGGTATTAAATGAACAATATAAATGGGGAGTAAATTCTAACATAGAAGGTATTCAACAAGAAAAAGACGGCTCTATAAAACTTTATTTCAGCCCTGAAAAACCTAATGGAGTAGCCGATAAGAATTGGATACAGACCAATCATAAACAAGCTTATTTTGTATGGTTTAGAGTCTACGGACCAAAAGAAAGCTGGTATGACAACTCTTGGGTATTGCCAAATATAGAAAAGAAATAAAAATCGTTTGCGAATAATGCCTAAAGTAATTGCTTGCCTGTTGGATACAGAAAAGTTCTTGACACTATCCCGAAAAATGTGTAAGTTATAAATCGAGGGGTTGGCTTGATTAAAGCTGAAACCTTTTTATTGGTTTTTCTCTATTTTAGAGAAATAATTGCGGGGGTCCCGTAAAGAATTGTAACCTTCGACTTCATCAATTTTTTTCCCTCGATGGTTTAAAAACACAATTTTGGGAAATGCCTGTTGGGAATTATATTTTTTTAGCAATTCTTTGTTCTTTTCTAATTGCTCGGGTGTTATAATGTCTATTCTTCGGGGAATATCTACTTTAACCAGTACATAATTTTTAGAAAGTTCCTTAAACTTGTCTGTATCAAACAAATCTTACTTTAGCATTTTGCATGGGCCGCACCAATCGCTTCCTGTAAAATACATTAAGATGTTTTTCTTTTCCTGTTTGGCAATGGCCTTTGCTTCGGGGTAATCGGTCAACCAATTAACCGAAGGAGATGTCTCGGCTTGCAGAAGGCTTATGGCTAAAAAAAGTATTGAAAAAAATTTCATTTCGTTTGTTTTATTCAATCAATGGCAAACATCAAGCCAAAAATAAAAATTATTTAAACATGTCCATTCCCGGAATGTTCGGCATCCCTTCCTTGGCCACGGCACCCAATTCGGTTTCGTTTACCTTTGTGGCCTGTGCTATTGCTTTATTGACATATAGAACAAGATAATCTTCCAGTTGTTCTTTATCTTTTAAAAGTTCATCGTTTATTTCAATAGATTTAATTTCCCTATTGGCCGTTATGGTTATATGTATCAATTTATCAGCACTTTCTTCCGAAAGTGTTACCGTGTCAAGTCTTTTTTTTGTTTCCTCTATTTTTTGCTGGGTTTCTTTAAGTTTCCCCATCATTCCCATGAAGTCTCCAAACATATTTTTTTATTTTATATCGACAAAATTACTAAATTAGGTCATAATTATTAACTAAAATTATATGAAAATACAGCCAACCATTCTTATTCTATGTCTTATTTTTGCGACTTCCTGTAAAAAGAAAGAACAAAAAGAAATGAAAGAAATAATGCCACCTATTGCTGAAAAAAAACCAATGAACCTAGAAAAACATGGGGATATTAGGATAGACAACTATTATTGGATGAACGAGCGTGAAAACCCTGAAGTAATAGATTATTTGGAGCGGGAAAACGAATATTACAAGCAAATGACGGCCCATACAGATTCTTTGGAAGAAAAGCTGTTCAAGGAGATGAAAGGGCGCATTAAGGAAGACGACGAGTCTGTACCGTACAGATATAATGGGTATTGGTATATTACAAAGTATGAAGAGGGGAAGGACTACCCAATTTATTTAAGGAAGAAAGATGAAGAAGGGGCAAAAGAAGAAGTTATGTTTGATTGCAATAAAATGGCAGAAGGGCATTCGTTTTTTAATTTAAGGGGCATTAATATAAGCCCGGATAATAAATTGGCTGCTTTTGGAGTAGACACGTTAAGCAGAAGAAAATACATCCTGCAAGTTAAAAATTTGGAAACCGGGGAGATACTGCCCATAAAAATAGAAAATACCACCGGCGGAAGTACATGGGCAAACGATAACAAAACCTTGTTTTATACCCGTAAAGACGAACAAACACTACGTTCTGATAAAATATTCAAGCATGTGCTCGGGCAGGAATCTCCGGAAGACAAGTTGGTGTATTTTGAAGAAGATGAAACTTTTAATGCTTTTGTGTATAAAACAAAATCTAAAAAATATATAGTTTTTGGTTCCAGCAGTACACTTACATCAGAATATAGCTTTTTGGATGCCGATAAGCCGGACAGCAAATTAACAGTTTTTGAGCCCCGTACAAGAGGATTAGAGTACAGTATTGCTCATTATGATGATTCTTTTTACGTTATTACCAATGCCGATAAGGCCACCAATTTTAAATTGATGAAAACTCCAGTTGATAAAACAACCAAGGAAAACTGGGAAGAAGTAATTCCGCACAGGGATGATGTTCTGTTGGAGGACATCGATATATTTAAGGATTATTTGGTAGTAAGCGAGCGCACAAACGGATTGAACAAAATACACATAAAGCGGTGGGACAATACGGCCGATTACGATATCCCGTTCGATAACGAGACCTATACGGCATTTACATCGACTAATTTGGAATTCGACACAGATACATTGCGTTACGTATATAATTCTATAACCACCCCGGCAAGTACCATTGATTTTAATATGATAACCAAAGAAAAAGTGGTTAAAAAAGAGCAAGAAGTACTTGGCGGAAAGTTTAACAAAGACAATTATACATCAGAAAGGGTTTGGGCAAAAGCTTCCGATGGGACCATGATCCCTATTTCAATGGTCTATAAAAAAGGTATCGAGAAAAACGGTAAAAATCCATTACTGCTATATGGATATGGATCGTACGGCGCTACGATTGACCCCTATTTTTCATCCGTTAGGTTGTCATTGCTGGATAGAGGGTTTATATACGCCATAGCCCATATCCGTGGTGGGGAATACTTAGGAAGAAACTGGTATGAGAACGGAAAACTGCTTACAAAAAAGAACACATTTACCGATTTTGTAGATTGTACAAAATACTTAATTGAAGAAAATTACACTTCGCCAGAACATATGTACGCAATGGGCGGGTCGGCAGGAGGCCTTTTAATGGGGGCCGTTGTAAACTTGGCACCAAAGCTGTATAATGGGGTTATAGCCGCAGTTCCTTTTGTAGATGTGGTTACAACGATGCTGGACGAGTCCATACCACTTACAACAGGCGAGTACGATGAGTGGGGAAACCCGAACGACAAGGAATATTACAATTATATAAAATCCTATTCGCCCTACGATAACGTAGAAGCAAAAGTATATCCAAATTTATTGGTCACTACGGGGCTGCACGATTCCCAAGTACAATATTGGGAACCTGCCAAGTGGGTGGCAAAGTTAAGAAATGTTAAAAAAGGCGATAACCTGCTGTTGTTTCAAATAAACATGGATGCAGGCCATGGCGGAGCTTCGGGAAGATTTGAAGCTTTAAAAGAGGTTGCTCAAGAATATGCTTTCCTTTTAGATTTGGAAGGAATCCAAGAGTAATTAAAAAAAATAACTAAATTTGCAAGGTTTGGAGGAATTCAATACAAGTTTGTATCTAACCAAATTTTTATGAAAGAAAAGATAAAAGCTTACGATAATGTTTTAGATTTAATAGGGAATACCCCACTTCTAAGACTAAAGAAAATAACCCAGGATCTTATCGGAAATTTTTATGCTAAGGTAGAAGCCTTTAATCCAGGACATTCCAGTAAAGATAGAATTGCACTACACATTATAGAAGAAGCCGAGCGCAAGGGAGTTTTAAAACCCGGCGATACCATAATAGAAACTACTTCTGGAAACACGGGATTCAGTATCGCAATGGTAAGCGTTATAAAGGGCTACGATTGCATTTTGGCGGTAAGCTCTAAATCGTCTCCCGATAAAATAGACATGCTTCGTGCAATGGGTGCCAAAGTATATGTTTGTCCGGCCCACGTTAGCGCAGACGATCCCAGGTCGTATTACCAAGTTGCAAGACGTATGCACGAAGAAATTAAAGGTTCGGTCTACATTAACCAATATTTCAACGAGCTTAATATAGATGCACATTACAGGACTACTGGACCTGAGATATGGGAACAAACAGCAGGCCAGATTACGCATTTTGTTGCATGTAGTGGTACAGGCGGAACTATATCTGGAACGGCACGTTTTTTAAAGGAGAAAAACCCGGACATTAAAATTATTGGTGTAGACGCCTATGGTTCCGTGCTTAAAAAATACCATGAAACCAAGGAGTTTGATGCCGATGAAATCTATCCATATAGAATAGAAGGACTTGGTAAAAATTTAATCCCCACGGCAACAGATTTTGACATCATCGATAAATTTGTTAAAGTGACGGATGAAGATAGCGCGCATACTGCCCGTGAAATCTCTAAAACCGAAGGTTGTTTTGTTGGTTATACAAGCGGTGCCGTAATGCAGGCCGTTAAACAACTGGCCGAAGAAGGCGAGTTTGATAAAAACAGCAATGTAGTTATGATTTTCCCTGATCACGGGTCGAGGTACATGAGCAAAATTTATAGCGACGACTGGATGCGTGCCCAAGGATTCTTTGATTCTGTGAACACAGAAGAAACACAAAAAATAGAGTATATAAAGTAAAAGAAAAAATTAAAATATAAAAAAGCAATGTCAAATTTCAATTTGGTTGATAAAGTAGAGAACATCACCAAGGAGGAATTTAAAGAAAAATATCTTTCAACCAATACACCTGTAGTATTTAAAGATTTAGCCAAAAATTGGAAAGCGACTACGAAGTGGACTTTTGACTTTTTTAAAGAAAATTACGGAGATTGGGAAATTCCTATGTATGATGATTCCTATCATAACCCCGGGAATGGTTATATGAAACCGGTTTCATATAAAAAATTTAGCGATTATCTGGATATTATAGAAACCAAACCAACAAGCCTTAGATTTCATAATTTTCAAATAATGAAACGGGCACCCGAATTAGCAAACGATTACGAAACGCCAACGATAATGGATGGCTTTTTTAAGTTTGCATTAATGTTTTTTGGGGGCAAGGGCTCTGCATTAAACCTGCATTACGATATAGATTGCTCTCATGTGTTTTTAACACATTTTCAAACACAAAAGAAAGTCTATTTGTACCATCCAGACCAATCACAATTATTGTATAAACTACCATTTACCAACCATTCGCACGTAAATGTGCTTCATCCCGATCTGGAGAAATACCCTGCGTTTAAATATGCAAAAGGCTACGAGGCCACAATAGAACACGGGGAAACACTATTTATTCCAAGACTGTGGTGGCACTATGTGTATTATTCCGAAGGGGGATATTCGCTAGCCTTACGGGCCAATAACTCCATAAAGACCAAGGCTCAGGGGTTAACAAACCTCATACGTTTGTTTACCGTAGACAACGGCATGAATTACATAGCCGGAAAGAAATGGAAGGAGTATAAAGACAATAAGGCCGAGCAGAATGCCATTAAAGCAATGAATGAAGTTAAGTTGGAATTATAATTAAGAACTTCATCAGAAAAAACAAAAAATGAAAAACATATTGATTACCGGAGTTTCCTCGGGAATAGGATACAGTACTGCCAAGCTTTTTTTAGACAAAGGGTTTAGGGTTTTTGGCAGCGTGCGTAAAAAAGAAGATGTAGAAAAACTAAAAACGGCATTGGGCGGTAATTTTTTTCCGTTGATTTTTGACGTTGTGGATCAAGTGGCCATAAATAAAGCCGTTATTGAAGTTGAAGGAGTTTTAGGAGGCGCTTCCCTGCATTGCCTTGTTAACAATGCCGGGGTTTCTGTAAACGGCCCTTTGGCTTATATTCCCGTTGAAGAATTTTCAAATCAGTTGGACATTAACGTTCTAGGGGTTTTACGGGTAACGCAGGCCTTTCTTCCACTATTGGGGTTCAATACAAACAAGGAAAAAGGCAGGATTATAAATATAAGTAGTGGTTCTGGACGGGTTACCAGACCGTTCATGGCTCCTTATTCTGCTTCAAAATATGCCGTGGAAGCAATTTCTGACGGATTGAGGCGCGAACTGCTTGACTTTGGCATAAACGTTACCGTAATAGAACCCGGGCCCATAAAATCAGAAATATGGAGCAAAGCAAAAGCCGATGCATCAACACAGGTAAACAAATACAAAGGCACTCCTTATGAAAAAATTTACGACAATATGGACAAGGCCGTACAGGGAATGGAAAGTATAGCGTTGGACGCCAGTAAGGTTTCGGATTTAATCTACGGAATTTTTGAAGGAAAGAAAAAAAAGACAAGATATTTGGTAGCCCCAAAAAAATGGTTATTTTGGTTGGCAATTCATGTTTTTCCTGATAAGTTTTTAGATAAAATGTTTCAAAAGCAATTTAAAAAACTTGTAGAAGAAAAGTAAATATTTTATGATAAGAGTTTAAATTTCGTTACTTTTGCGTGCTGTAAATTTAACATTTATTTCAAATTTTAAAAGAAAACCTCCATTTACATGAGAGATTTATTTGATAGGATTATTGAGAACAAAGGGCCATTAGGAAAATGGGCTTCTCAGGCAGAGGGATATTTTGTGTTTCCAAAATTGGAAGGACATATTTCAAATAGAATGAAGTTTAATGGGAAAGAAGTAATTACCTGGAGTATCAATGATTACCTTGGGCTTGCCAATCATCCGGAAGTATTAAAGGCCGATGCCGAGGCTGCTGCCGAGCATGGTGCCGCCTATCCAATGGGTGCCAGGATGATGAGCGGGCACACCGACCTTCATGAACAATTACAGAACGAGCTTGCACAGTTTGTAAATAAAGAAGCTACGTATTTACTTAATTTCGGGTATCAGGGAATGGTATCGGCCATCGATGCACTGGTTACCAAAGATGATATTATTGTGTATGATGTAGATTCGCATGCTTGTATAATAGACGGTGTGCGTTTACACATGGGAAAACGTTTTACCTATCAGCACAATGATATGGACAGCCTTGAGAAAAACCTGGAACGCGCCACTAAAATGGCAGAACAGACCGGGGGAGGTATTCTTGTCATCTCTGAAGGTGTTTTTGGAATGCGTGGCGAGCAAGGACGATTGAAAGAAATTGTTGCCCTAAAACAAAAATTTAATTTTAGGTTGCTAGTCGATGATGCCCACGGATTTGGCACACTTGGCGCAACCGGAGCAGGAGCAGGCGAAGAACAAGGCGTACAGGACCAGATAGATGTTTATTTTGCAACTTTTGCGAAATCTATGGCAAGTATCGGTGCATTTTTGGCAGGAGACAAGGAAGTAATAGATTACTTAAAATACAATTTGCGCTCTCAAATGTTTGCCAAGTCATTGCCCATGATTTTTGTAAAAGGAGCCTTAAAGCGTTTGGACATGCTAAGGAGCATGCCAGAACTAAAAGCAAAACTTTGGGGAAATGTAGATGCATTGCAAAATGGACTAAAAGCAAGGGGTTTTGATATTGGTACCACACAAAGTTGTGTAACTCCAGTTTACCTTAACGGAAGTATTCCCGAAGCAATGGCTCTAGTGAAAGACTTGAGGGAGAATTACGGAATTTTCTGCTCTATTGTGGTGTATCCGGTAATTCCAAAAGGGTTGATTTTACTTAGGATGATTCCTACCGCAACACATACCATGGACGATATCAATGCAACTTTAGAAGCATTTTCGGCTATTCGCGACCGATTGGAAAACGGAACTTACAAACGTCTTTCTGCAGCAGTTGAAGCTGCCATGGGCGATAAATAAGAAAGAATATATTTATAACATATAAAAAATCCGCCCGATAAGG
>NZ_JAZEUN010000041.1:0-16231 GCF_037029175.1 Galbibacter sp. PAP.153
CATAAAAATGCGGCCTTTAATTATTTTGTAAAATTTGTTTTTAGTTTTCTACACTTGCCACTTGTGTGGTTACGGGAGGAAATTGTGCTAAAATTTCTTTTACAAATTCATTGATGCGTTCTTCTTTTTTAGCCATATTTCCATTGGTTACCAAATAACCTGTGCCTTTTCCCTGCCAAACCAGTTCTTTTTTGCCGGCATCGATTAGGTCAATATAGAGTGAGCCTTCGGTTTCGGTGGAAACAGAATTATAACCACCTCCCCAATAGGGGTAACCGTACCAGCCCCATCCCCAGCCAACATTGTTGTATACGCTAACGCGGTCTACTTCTTTTGTGAAGATGCTTACCAAAATGTCTGGATTTTCAGACAAGCGGTAACCCCGCGATTGTAATTCATACTGGATGGAGCGTAAAATTCGTTTTTTATCTAGATCAGAAATTTCAGCTTTATCGATTCCGGGTTTATAAAACGCAAAGGTTTTATACTTCCCAAAATCAACTTGTCTGTCATAATCTGTTGCTACACGTACAGAAGTACAGGCACCTACAAGGATTGCAAGGAGCATTATTCCGGAAAATAGTTTAATTGTTTTCATCTGCTTTGGATTTTTTCAGTTTATTTTAACAGGTCTTCATCTACAAAATGAGGCAATGTTACTTTTAAGTTCGGTTCAATTTCCATTGCACGCTTAATGGCAAAAACAGCTTCTTGGTTTCTGGCCCAGCTTCTTCTGGCAATACCATTGTTTACGTCCCAAAATAACATTGATTGCAAACGTTTATCTGCTTCCTTAGTACCATCAAGAACCATACCAAAACCACCATTTATAACTTCTCCCCAGCCTACGCCACCGCCATTATGGATGCTTACCCAACTAGCGCCCCTAAAACTGTCGCCAATAACGTTGTGTATGGCCATATCTGCCGTAAAACGGGAACCATCGTAAATATTGGAAGTTTCCCTAAAAGGGGAGTCCGTTCCGCTTACATCATGGTGGTCCCTTCCTAAAATTACAAAACCTATTTTATTTTCGGCAATTGCTTTGTTGAAAGCTGCGGCTATTTTTATTCTTCCTTCGGCATCGGCATACAAAATACGGGCTTGAGAGCCAACGACCAATTTGTTTTTTTGGGCTGCTTTAATCCATTGTATGTTGTCCTGAAGTTGTTGTTGTATTTCTTCTGGGGCATTTTTTTTCATTTCCTCTAGGATGTCGCAGGCAATGGCATCGGTTTTTTTAAGATCTTCGGGGTTACCGCTTGCACACACCCAACGGAAGGGCCCGAAACCAAAATCGAAACACATGGGCCCCATAATATCTTGTACATAACTCGGGTATTTAAAATCGATGTTGTTTTTTGCCATTACATCGGCGCCTGCCCTGGAAGCTTCCAATAAAAATGCATTTCCGTAGTCAAAAAAGTAGGTTCCTTTTTGGGTATGCCTGTTAATGGCTTTGGCGTGTCTCCTTAAACTTCCTCGAACTTTTTCCTTAAACGTTTTGGCATCTTCGGCCATTAATCGTTGGGCTTCTTCAAAAGTAATGCCTACTGGGTAATAGCCGCCGGCCCATGGATTGTGAAGCGAAGTTTGATCGGAACCCAAATCGATTTTAATGTTTTCTACGTCAAATTTTTCCCATACATCAACAATATTTCCGTGGTAAGCAATAGAAACGGTTTCTTTTTCTTTTTGAGCCTTTTTTATACGGGTTACAAGTTCGTCCAGGTTGGCGATAACTTCGTCTACCCAACCTTGAGAATGCCTTGTTTCTATGGCTTTCGGGTTTACTTCGGCACAAACGGTAATACAGCCGGCTATGTTTCCTGCTTTTGGTTGCGCACCGCTCATTCCGCCAAGTCCCGAGGTAACAAAGATATTTCCGTTAGGGTTTTTGTTTATTTTTCTAAAACCGTTTAATACCGTAATTGTTGTTCCGTGCACAATGCCTTGTGGGCCTATGTACATATAGCTTCCTGCCGTCATTTGTCCGTATTGGGTAACGCCCAGGGCATTGAATTTTTCCCAATCGTCTTGTTTGGAGTAGTTTGGAATCATCATTCCATTGGTAACAACAACTCTTGGTGCATTTTTATGCGAAGGAAACAAACCTAACGGATGACCACTATACATAACCAAAGTCTGCTCATCGTTCATTTCAGAAAGATATTTCATGGTAAGCCTGTATTGTGCCCAGTTTTGAAATACGGCCCCATTACCACCATAAGTGATTAACTCGTGCGGGTGCTGGGCAACTTTGGGATCCAAATTGTTCATAATCATCAGCATAATAGCGGCCGCATGCCTTGATTTTGCCGGATAAGCATCAATGGGCCTTGCGTACATGGGGTAATCTGGCCTTAGCCGGCACATATATATTCTACCATATGTTTCGAGTTCTTCCTTGAATTCTTGGATTAACTCGGCATGTAAACTTTTATCAAAATAACGGAGCGCATTTTTTATGGCCAGCTTCTTTTCATCATCGGTTAAAATTTCCTTTCGTTTTGGGGCGTGGTTTACCAATGGATCGTAATCCTTTTTTTTAGGAAGTATCTCGGGTATCCCTTCTTGTATTTGTGATGCAAAACTGTATTCTGTGTCAATCATTTTTTGTTGTTTTTCAAAGGTTTAGGGGTAAACTTTGTACTTGATTTAAATTTTTTATATCCTGCCTTAAGTCTTTCGGCTTTTATTAAATCCGTATGGGCAGTGCCTGCAACCACTTTCGCAACAATAACCCCTTTTTAGGTGGTATTGCTCGGTGAAAACACGGTAGCCTTCGGGGGAAAGATAATAATCACCTTCCTCTGGACGAATTATTTTCTTCATTCCTTTATTAAGTATCTATTTAGATTATGCTATCTTTACAAAGATAAAGGAATTGACTGTATAAAGAATTCTAAACAAATCTTAATTTTAAAAACGCTTTCCGTTATTTTGATTCTCATATTCAAATATATTTTCCCGAAACGTTATGTAGGCCTTACATTGTGGCCATTAATTATCCTAAAGGACGGCTCTTTAAAAAAAGATGCTATTTTGATAAACCACGAACGTATACATTTAAAACAACAAGTAGAGTTGTTGATACTTCCTTTTTATTTGCTGTATATAATGGAATGGCTTATCGGACTTTGCTATTATGGTAATTTTGTTGAAGCATATAGAAATATTAGCTTCGAGAAAGAAGCCTATCAAAACGAGTGGAATTTAAATTATTTGAAAGAACGCCCGCGTTGGCATTTTTTAAAATATGTTTTTTAACCATTTTTAACTTACGGTTGGCTTTTTTTGCCAAAAAGGCACCAAAACTATCATAAGCCATATCTTTGCCCATTGAAAAATACACATTGGCTTTGCACAATCAGGAAATACATATACCGGCAATAGAGAAGGCTTCCGTTAGGCTGTTTATAAAACGGGAAGATCGTATCCACCCTTTTGTTTCGGGGAATAAATTTAGAAAACTAAAGTACAATTTACTGGAAGCCCAAAAGCTTGAGCAAGATACCTTATTAACTTTTGGCGGTGCTTTTTCCAACCACATTGCGGCAACAGCTTATGCGGGTTTTGAAAAAGGGCTGAAAACCATTGGGGTTATCCGTGGGGAAGAATTGGAAAGCTCAGTTTCGAAAAACCCTACCTTGTTATTTGCACGGGAACACGGTATGGAGTTTAAGTTTATTAGCAGGACAGATTACAGAAAAAAAGATACTTCGGCATATATAAACATACTAAAAGAAGAATTTGGCACGTTTTACCTAATCCCTGAAGGCGGCACCAATACATTGGCGGTGAAAGGGTGCGAGGAAATTTTAACCCAAGACGATGCACGGTTTGATTACATATGTACGGCTGTTGGAACGGGCGGCACTATTTCAGGTTTGATAAATTGTTCACAACTCCGTCAACAAGTTTTAGGATTTCCTGCCCTTAAAGGGGATTTTTTGAAATCAGAAATTCATAAATTTGCCCATAAGGATAACTGGAAGCTAATTACCGATTATCATTTCGGGGGGTATGCCAAGATAAACAGGGACTTAATAGATTTTATAAACCTTTTTAAGGAGCAGACAGATATTTCCTTAGATCCGGTTTATACCGGAAAAATGATGTTCGGGATTGTTGATTTAATCCAAAAGGGATATTTTGATGAAAACACCAGCATTTTGGCGGTTCATACAGGAGGTCTGCAAGGAATTGCAGGAATGAACCAATATTTAAAACAAAAGAATTTACCATTAATAAAATGATTGTTAAACGTATTATTGTTGCTTTCCTTGTATTGTTTTTAGTGAGTTGCGGTGCTAAAAAGAAGGCAACTTCAACTAAAAAAAATAACAGGGGCCATTCTACAACAAAAACAGACACCAGAAACGGTAACGCTAACAGCCAAAATACCGAAACCCTGGAGTCTACTTCCAGAACTACCGTTTATACAGCAACCGTAGAAGATTACATAGATGTTTATAGCCCGATAGCCATGCGCCAAATGCAAAATTATGGTATTCCGGCAAGTATTATTTTGGCACAGGGAATCTTGGAAAGTGGAGCAGGAAAAGGAGAGCTGGTAAGGAAAGCCAACAACCATTTTGGAATTAAATGCCATGCAGGATGGAACGGGGAACGTGCCTATCATGACGACGATGCCAAAGGGGAATGCTTTAGAAAATACAAATACCCGGAATATTCTTATCAGGATCATTCAGAATTTTTAACCACCCGAAGCCGGTACAATTTTTTGTTCAGCTTGGATAAAGACGATTACAAAGGCTGGGCAAAAGGACTTCGGTCGGCAGGATATGCTACCGATAGGCGTTATCCGCAGAAATTGATAAGTCTTATTGAAAAATATCAATTATATGAATACGATGCGGCAGTTTTGGGTGTAGCGCCCGAAAGTATTGGTCACATTGCAGACAATACATATGTGGTTTCTAAAGGAGATACCTTGTATTCCATTTCAAAACGGCATAATATTTCGGTTGACGACCTAAAGAAGAAAAACGGCTTAAAAGATAATAATATCAAAATAGGACAAGTATTATACTTAAACTAAAATAGAGAACATGTTATATAAAAGAAGTAGTGCACTTTTTGCTGAAGCTAAAAATTATATTCCGGGAGGCGTAAATTCTCCGGTAAGGGCTTTTAATGCTGTTGGGGGCGATCCCATTTTTGTAAAGCAGGCAAAAGGCGCATACCTATATGATGAAGATGGAAATAAATTGATAGATTATATTGCCTCTTGGGGGCCAATGATTCTCGGACATGCTTTTCAACCCGTAGTAAATGCAGTTATAGAAAAAACCACTCTGGGAACTTCTTTTGGAATGCCAACGCTTATAGAAACAGAAATAGCCAAACTGGCGGTTTCCATGGTGCCCAATGTGGATAAAGTCCGTTTTGTAAACAGTGGTACAGAAGCTTGTATGAGCGCCGTTAGGCTGGCAAGGGGATATACTGGAAAAGACAAGATTATTAAGTTTGCAGGCTGTTACCACGGACATTCCGATTCGTTTTTAATCCAAGCGGGAAGCGGGGCCGTTACTTTTGGTAGCCCAAACAGTCCCGGGGTTACACAAGGAACCGCAAAAGACACCTTATTGGCCAATTACAACGACCTTAAAAGTGTGGAAGACTTAATTCAGGCCAATAAAAACGAAATAGCAGCCATAATTATAGAACCCGTGGCCGGAAATATGGGCTGTATTGTTCCTCAAAAAGGATTTTTAGAAGGCTTGCGTTCTCTTTGCGATGCCAATAATATGCTCCTTATTTTTGATGAGGTCATGACAGGGTTTCGTTTGGCACAAGGCGGCGCTCAGGAATTGTTGGGCATAAAGGCAGATATTGTAACCTTTGGTAAGGTAATAGGCGGGGGGCTTCCCGTAGGGGCATTTGCCGCCCGTAATGAAATTATGGAACATTTGGCACCTTTGGGGCCCGTGTACCAAGCAGGTACTTTAAGTGGAAATCCCCTGGCAATGGCCGCCGGACTTACCATGTTGCAATACCTAAACCAGCATGAGGAAGTATTTAAAAGTTTAGCCGATAAAACATCGTATTTGCACCAAGGGTTGGAAAAAGCATTCGAAGAGACCAATATTACCTATACCATCAATAAATTGGGCTCCATGATTTCGGTGCATTTTACAGATGAAGTATACGATTTTGAAACTTCGGCTAAAGGGAATAACGAGACATTTAAAAAGTTTTTCCATGGAATGCTCAACGAAGGTATTTACCTTCCGCCAAGTGCTTTTGAAAGTTGGTTTTTAAACGATGCCCTTACTTATGAAGACTTGGACAAGACCATTGAAGCGGCTTCCAAAGTGGTAAAAACCCTATAAACCTGATTATAAAACATCAAGGAACAAATACATAAAAAAGCAACAGGCCCCGCAATAAAATGGTAGCGGGGCCTGTTTTTTAAAGTGTGAGGGTTTTACCTTCATTTCCCGTACATTTTCTTGCGGAATTTATGGTGCATTTGTTTTTTAGACTTTTTCCATGATTCATATTGGTCATTGTCCAAAATTTTCTTCATTTTTCCTTGTACGGCCAATTGCTCGTCCAGTTGCGCATTTAGCATTGCATAGCGCTCGTCTTTTGTAGGCTTTTCAGCAGTATTCTTTTTGGCTTTCCATGCTTCTATTTTTGCTTTGTGCTTGGTGGCCAGATCTTTGTTCAGGCTCAATACTTCTTTTTGTTGGGCATCGGTAAGGTCTAATGCCAAAGCCATTCTTTTAGTTTTTAATTCTGCTATCTGGTCTGGAGTAAGATCGCTGTAAAAGGATTTAAATTTTTCTCTTTTTTCCGTTCTGTCTTTTCGGTCGCTCTTGTTTTTTTCTTGCGCAAAAGATGTAGCGGTAATCAATACGATCAATAATAAGCTTAGTGTCTTTTTCATTTGTTCATAATTTTATGATTTCTATACTTATAAGACTTATATTTCGACTTTAGGTTTAATCAACAGTAAATATTTAACAGATTTTTAAATAAAACAATACTTTCTATCAGGGAAAAATACCCTTTCTATTTCATGCTTTTACCTCTGGTTTTATGAGGGTTGCTTATGTAGTTTTACATCAATCAAACAAAAAAACTAATATCATGAGTGCATTATCTTTTAAAATCGACAAAGTAAAGCTGGATACACAGCAAAAAACAGTTTTATGGAACGGAGACCGCATCCCGATTCACGGGCATATGGTCTGTAGCGGTATGTCTAACCGGTTTATGGTTTATTTCGTGGACAGAAAATATGCTTTTATCCCGTCCATTTATATGCCGCACCAGCGTTTGGTGGTGAAGTTTGTTTATTTTGAAGAAATACACGATTACTTTTATCTGGCAGACACCAAAGAAACCATTTATGGATATTACAATACCGAATGCCCAGAATTAAACTGCATAACCGTAAACCAGCCCATTAGGGAATTATGTTATTAACCTGAGCCAGGATAATTGGACTTAGGTTATTAATGCCTCGTTGTGAAGAAAACCTTCTTGCTGATTATAACCAAGCAAGAAGGTTTTTTTTAAGGAATCAAATAAAAAAGAGGCACAAAGCCTCTTTCTTTATATATATTATAAATGCGATATCTAAACGATTTCGCAAAACAATCCTTCGTCGGTTTTTTCAACTTTTACCAATTTGTGCTTTGTAAGTCCTTTAATGGTCTTGTCCCATTTTTTATTGCTTAACCCGGATGCGTCTTTAAGATCGTTCAAAAGCATTTTGTTTTCTTTTTTCAGCAATTCAAAAACAGCTTTTTCCTCATCGTTCAAGGCAACCTCGACTTTTTTCTCGGGGCGCATCTGCGGGAAGAAAAGCACTTCCTGTATAGAAGCATTGTTGGTTAAAAGCATTACCAGCCTATCAATACCAATACCGATCCCCGAGGTTGGTGGCATTCCATATTCCAGGGCCCTCAAGAAATCCTGATCGATAAACATGGCCTCGTCGTCTCCTTTTTCAGAGAGTTTTAATTGTTCCTCAAAGCGTTCACGTTGGTCAATTGGGTCGTTCAATTCCGAATAGGCATTTGCCAGCTCCTTTCCGTTTACCATCAATTCAAAGCGCTCGGTAAGTGCAGGGTTTTCCCTGTGTTCTTTGGTAAGCGGGCTCATTTCCTTTGGATAGTCGGTAATAAAAGTGGGCTGGATGTAATTGTGCTCGCATTTTTCACCAAAAATCTCATCTATCAGTTTCCCAACTCCCATGCTTTCATCTACGGGAATATCCAGTTTTGTGCATACTTCGCGCAATTCGGCTTCGTTCATCCCGGCAACGTCAAAGCCTGTATGGTCTTTAATTGCCTGCAAAATAGGCACGCGCGGGTATGGGGCTTTAAAATCTATTTCATTCTCTCCAACAATAACTTTAGAACTTCCGTTGGCATCGGTGGCAACCTTTTCCAGCAATTCTTCGGTCATGCCCATCATCCAATTGTAATCTTTGTACGAAACATACAGCTCCATAACCGTAAATTCCGGATTGTGGGTTTTGTCCATGCCCTCGTTACGAAAATCCTTGGCAAACTCGTACACGCCGTCAAAACCACCAACAATAAGCCTTTTTAAATACAGTTCGTTGGCAATACGCAAATACAAAGGGATGTTCAATGCATTATGGTGCGTAACAAAAGGACGAGCGGCAGCACCACCGGGAATAGATTGCAAAATGGGTGTTTCTACTTCCAAATAACCACGGGTGTTAAAAAATTCCCGCATACTGCTGGTAATTTTTGTACGCTTTATAAAGGTTTCTTTTACATGCGGATTCACAATTAAATCTACGTAGCGCTGGCGGTAACGCAGTTCGGGGTCGTTAAACTCGTCAAAAACCTTTCCTTCGCTGTCTACTTTTGGCAACGGCAAAGGGCGCAAAGATTTATTCAGTACCGTAAAATTTTTCACCATTACGGTTTTCTCGCCGACCTGTGTGGTAAAAAGGGTACCTTCAATACCAATAATATCGCCAATATCAAGCAACTTTTTATAAACTTCGTTGTAAAGGGTCTTATCATCGCCTGGGCAAACTTCATCCCTGTTAAAATATAGTTGAATACGCCCTTCGCTATCCTGCAACTCTGCAAACGAGGCCTTTCCTTGAATCCGTCGGCTCATTAAACGACCGGAAAGCACCACCTTTTTATCTTCTTCAAAGTTTTCCTTCACCTGTTTAGAAGTATGGTCTACCGGATACAAAGCGGCCGGATACGGATTAATGCCCAATTCACGTAGCTTTCCAAGCTTTTCCCTACGAATAATTTCCTGTTCTGAAAGTTGCATACTGTTTCATTCTCAATTTAAGCCTGCAAAGATAGGGAGTATTTAACAATCTATCAATCAATTTATATTATTTGGGCGGCTTGCTACCGCAACCGGGTTTTTCGCAGTACACGCCTGCCTGGCCATGCCAGTCAGCCGGGGTACTTTGCTACAACCCCTGCCGCAAACAGCAGAATTATTTTTGAGCATTGTAACAAATTATCGGGTAATGCGTCATATAAGTACATCAATCAATATATTTGTTTTTCCAAAAGGACTTTATCAATCCAGGGAAAGCAGTTTAACAAGAGCACTTTAAAGGTGCAATCAATCAAAAAACGAAAAAAAATGAGTATTTGGAGAGTATTACTTTCAATTATCTGTCCGCCGCTTGCCGTGCTGGATAAAGGTTGCGGTTCAATTGTTATTGTTTTTATACTGTGGTTATGCGGTTGGATTCCCGGCGTTATTGCGGCCCTGATTATCTTGAACAACCCAGATAGGTAATTTGGCTTTTTTAGCCAATGGAGAAAAGTAAAAACAAGTTCATTACCAAGCGGTCGGGTAGAATGCTATTCAATAGCAGTCAAACTAACAATCCAAATATCTAAATCCGTATCTTTGCACTATGAATAAAAAGGTGATATTTCAAGATTTAGGATATATGGATTACAAAGAAACCTGGGATTATCAGGAATCTTTGTTTAAGGCTATTTTGGATATTAAAATAAACAACAGAAGGGAGAATACGCAGTTAGCGACCCCAAATTATTTTTTATTTGTAGAGCATCCGCATGTATATACACTAGGAAAGAGCGGGGATATGGAAAACCTGCTTTTAAACCAAACACAATTGGCGCAAAAAGGAGCTTCTTTTTATAAAATTAACCGCGGGGGAGACATTACCTACCACGGTCCTGGGCAAATTGTGGGGTACCCAATTTTGGACCTTGACAATTTTTTTACCGACATACATAAGTATTTGCGCTTTCTGGAAGAGGTTATTATTTTAACTTTAGACGAATACGGCATAAAAGCCACACGTAGCGAAGGAGAAACTGGCGTTTGGATAGACGTGGGAACTCCTTTTGCAAGAAAAATATGCGCTATGGGCGTGCGTGCCTCCAGATGGGTGACCATGCATGGTTTTGCCCTTAACGTAAATGCCAATTTAGGCTATTTTGATAATATAATCCCATGTGGCATACGCGGAAAGGGAGTAACTTCGTTGAATGTTGAATTAGGACAGGCAGAAGTTCCTTTGGGAGAAGTTAAGGACAAGCTCTTAAAGCATTTTCAACAATTGTTTCAGGCAAATTTTGTAGAAGCGGTTGGGCAATAAACAATAATTGGTTTTGCGGGTGGGTATAACCTTCACAAAACCAATATCTTATTTATTTGTATTCAGAAACAAAATGAAGCTTTACGTTCGGGTATTTCTGTTGCGTCATTTGTATTGAAAAAGCAGAGTCTGCAAAGAAAACCAATTGTCCTTGTTTGTCTTTTGCCAAAAATTTCTGTTTTACACGTTTAAATTCGGCAAATTCCTCGCTGTTACTGTCTACGGGATCTACCCAACAGGCTTTGTGTACGGGAAGGTTCTCGTAACTGCACTTGGCACCGTATTCATGTTCCAGCCTATATTGAATAACTTCATATTGCAAAGCGCCAACGGTACCAATTACTTTGCGGTTATTTATTTCCAGTGTAAAAAGCTGTGCAACCCCTTCGTCCATTAATTGGTTAATTCCCTTGTCTAGTTGCTTGGCCTTCATTGGGTCGGCATTGTTTATATACCTAAAATGTTCTGGTGAAAAACTAGGGATGCCCTTAAAGTTTAAAACTTCTCCTTGGGTAAGGGTATCGCCAATTTTAAAGTTGCCTGTGTCGTGCAGGCCAACAATATCGCCGGCATATGATATGTCTACAATTTCTTTCTTTTCGGCAAAAAAAGCATTTGGGCTTGAAAATTTTAAATTTTTATTATGTCGAACGTGTAAATAAGGCGTGTTTCGCTCAAAGGTGCCCGATACAATTTTAATAAACGCCAACCTGTCCCGGTGCCTAGGATCCATATTGGCATGTATTTTAAAAACAAAACCAGTAAAGGCTTCTTCGTTTGGTTTTACTAAACGTTCTTCGGCTTTTTTAGGAAGTGGTGGCGGAGCTATCTCTACAAAACAATCAAGCAATTCGCGCACCCCGAAATTGTTCAAGGCAGAGCCAAAAAACACAGGTTGCAATTCACTTTTCATATACGCATCCCGGTCAAAATCGGGGTAAACTTCATATACCAGCTCAAGGTTTTCGCGAAGTTCTTCGGCAGCCTTTTCGCCAATAATTTTTTCAAGTTCCGGGTTGTTTACATCATCAAAAGCAATGGTTTCTTCAATATTTTTTTTACTGTCACCGCTAAAAAGATTAATGTTTTTTTCCCAGACATTATAAATTCCTTTAAAATCATACCCCATGCCGATAGGGAAGCTAAGCGGCGTGACTTTAAGTCCCAGTTTTTGCTCTACTTCATCCAGAAGATCGAATGCATCTTTACCTTCACGGTCTAGTTTATTTATAAAAACAATCATTGGTATATTGCGCATGCGGCATACCTCGACCAATTTCTCGGTTTGTTCTTCAACCCCTTTGGCAACATCAATTACAACAATAACACTATCTACGGCGGTAAGTGTCCTAAAAGTGTCCTCGGCAAAATCCTTGTGTCCGGGCGTATCAAGTATGTTAATCTTTTTTTCTTTGTAGTTAAAAGCCAATACAGAGGTAGCTACCGAGATTCCCCTTTGCCGTTCTATCTCCATAAAATCGCTCGTGGCACCTTTTTTTATTTTATTGCTTTTAACGGCCCCGGCTTCTTGAATGGCACCTCCAAACAGCAATAGTTTTTCGGTTAAAGTAGTTTTCCCGGCATCGGGGTGCGAGATTATACCAAAGGTCCTTCTTTTATTAATTTCTTTATTTAATTGCATGCTCCAAATTTAAAGGATTGCAAAAATAATTTAATATAAGTCAAATGCCACTATTTAGTTCAATATTTTATAAATGAAGATTTTATCACTAAAACGATTAACTATATTTTGGCAATCCTTAAACATTTTTGTTTTATGCATTTCATCGATAGATTGTTGTGGGTAATCTTTTTTATTTTAAAATAGTATGCTTGCATAATACTTTTGTTTCGAAATCAAATCCTTTAACAAAAAATTAAGAAAACCCAAATAATCAAACCCATATTAAGTACTAAAATTTAATGAACAACAATTTTTAAAATAAATTAACCTACATCCCTCTAACCAAATGAACAAACTGTATTTTGGAATTTTATTCCTAATATTTCCAACACTTATTCTTAGCCAAACCACACCCCCATGTGCCGGCGTGCTGGATTATGAGTTTTACGACCTTGTTCCGTCTGGAAACACCGTAGACAACATACCTTTTTCCGGGGCCATGGCAATGGGGCAAATAAGCAATTTTAATGTGGCAGACTTGCAAAATGCCATAGATCCGGGAGATACAGATACATATTCTATTCGTTATAAAGGTTACATAAAAATAGAAACCTCTGAAATTTATACTTTCTACACCAGTTCAGATGATGGATCTAAGTTATATATAAATGGAGTTCAGGTTGTTGATAACGATGGAGATCATGGAAATCAGGAAAGGTCGGGTACAATTACTTTAGCTCCTGGAATATATCCAATACAAATATTATTTTACGAAAATGGAGGAAGTAATTTACTAAGCGCTTCTTATTCAACTACAAGCATAGTCAAGCAGGCAATCCCGTTTTCAAAACTTTCTGGACTTTGCGACGATTTGGATAAAGATGGTGTAAAAGACAATGTTGATTTGGATATTGATAACGATGGGATATTAAACGATGCAGAATGTGGGTCATTAAATTCTGAAAAGTACGCAATTAAAGCAACCAATGTAAGTAATTTTTTAAATGTTTATGATGCAGAAGGGCTTCCGGGAGATACTTTTTCATATACGGCCAACCAGCAAGGGCGAATTTTATTGGAGTTTTCCGATGAACTTCCACTTAATACCAAGGTAAATGTTTATTTGGGCTCTAACGACGGAGGCAGTAAATCTTTTAACCTTCATAGGTCGGATGCCATTGGGACGGCTTATTCTGATGGTAATACAATATCCTCATCAGGGATTACTGAGGGAAAGAAAATGGTCGAATTTGAGGTTAAACAAGGTACGGTAAAGTATTTACTTATTATTTCATATGGATATAATTCACGTGTATACGGTGCTACTTATACCTTGCCAGCTACAGACTGTTCATTGGTTGATACAGACAACGACGGTATCCCGAATTATAAAGACTTAGATAGCGATAACGACGGAATCCCCGATAATGTGGAAGCACAAACTACCTTGGGTTATACCCCGCCCTCTGGTACTAGGGTAAACGGTTTGGATACTGCATATGGAACAAACGGAATTATCCCGGTTGATACCGATGGCGATGGAATCCCTGATTTTTTGGATACGAATAGCGATAATCAAGGAGATAATGATACTATTGAAGCCGGACTAACATTAAATAATGCAGATAGCGATAATGATGGTTTGGACAATGCAACAGATGCAGTCCTTGGTTATGCCGACCCCGGTGGAACAATAGATAACCCTCTTACTGGGGCCATTACCTTACCTGATGTGGATTTGGACGTCAATTCAGGAGGTGATGTTAATTATAGGGATGCCAATGACGGGATAGATAATAATCCTCCAACAATTACCGCCAATGGAGACCTTGTTCATTGTGTTGGCGACTCAACTCCAATAGTTGAATCGGTCAATATTGAAGATGACCAAGGGCAATTGGAAAAAATATTTATTCAAATTACCAATAATTACGATGTTGGTGATTTATTGAGTTACGATAATTCGGTGCCCGGGATTACTTCCAGTTGGAACCCCTCGGAAGGAAAACTTACACTTACAGGACCTGCAACCCTCGAAGCCTTCGAACAGGCAATTATGGCGGTTAAGTATAGTTCAACAGCAACATTGGATGACGATACAAAAGATTTTTCCATTGTATTATCTGAATTAAATTTTTTGGATTCATCTGGACATTATTACGAATACGTACCTTCCTTAGGCATAACATGGACAGCTGCCAAGGCAGCTGCCGAAGCAAGGAATTTTTATGGGGTACAAGGATATTTGGCTGTAATTACCTCCGCAGATGAAGCCACTTTATTAGGCGAACAAGCTCCCGGAGCAGGTTGGATTGGTGCTAGTGATGCCACAGTAGAAGGCGAATGGAGATGGGTTACCGGTCCGGAAGCAGGACAACAATTTTGGCAAGGAACAGCAGGGGGAAATGCTGTTAATGATATGTATGAAAATTGGAACAATGGAGAGCCCAACAATTCCGGCAATGAAGATTATGCACATATCAATGCGCCCGGAACTGGATTTGACGGCTCTTGGAACGATTTGCCAAATGCTGGGGGTGCAGGGGCCTATCAGCCAAAAGGTTATTTGGTGGAGTATGGCGGTTTAAATACGGGAGAAACCTTTCCGCAGGTTTCAGCGGTTACAAAAATAACCCCGTTTACTATTAACGATGAATACCAACCCGAAGATCAAAGTGTTTTTGTTGGTGAAGAAGCGACATTTAATGTTCAAATTAAAAATATAAACAATACCAATGTAGTTTGGGAAGTTGATGAAGGTGCTGGTTTTAATCCCATAAACGCAAGTGAATATAATACAAATATTGTTTATGATGCAGCGACTGAATATTATACGGTTTCATTAAAATCTTTAAATGCAGAAATTGATAAAAACGGCTATAAATACCGGGCTGTGTTAAAAAGCACAAAAGTTGCATGTAATGCTATATATTCAAACAATGCAACATTAACGGTCAAGGTAAAAACTATTATTACCAATAGGAATAAAACTTACCGGGTAAATAAAAATTAATGCTTTTTGTCTAAGATATAAGTTGTTTATCTGAGACACAACATTATGTAGCCGTTACACATCAAAAATTATGTAAGGGCACTGTTTTAGAGTAATTTTGGCTAATTAAAAGGAATCTATAAAATCAATAAAACCTCAAACTTATGAAAATAAAATACGCTTCATAGGAGGATCGATTTACATAAGCAATGATAGCTTTTTATGTAAATCGCATTAATCTAAATACACCGATAACTATTGAATAATTGAATGTTGTTTTTAAGCAGCCTGGATAGGTATTGCCTAAATTCAAAAAACTAACTATTGTTAAGAAATAAACAAAATGAAAAACGGAATTTTAATTTTTGTATTGCTAATTTCCGGATTTGCGTTTTCCCAAACTACAATTAATCTAGAAAATCAATGCAATTGCGAAGTCATCAAGGGAACCGATGTAACTGTCGCAGGAACAACTACTCCTACAGCCGATCAAGGAGATATCTACATTAATACCAACACAGGTGTTTTGTATTTTTGGAACGGAAGTTCATGGGAACTTACTTCTGGAAAAAATACTGTAAATAAAACCTTTATGGTAGATGGCAACGACTTAGTGATTACCGATAGTGATGGTAATACGATATCGGTTGCGTTGGCAGATATTAATACAGATAATCAGCAATTAAGTTTTAATAGTGCTACAAATGTTCTGTTCTTGGAGAACGGAGGCGATGTTGATTTATCAACTTTAATTTCTTCAGGCCCTCAAGGCCCTCAAGGCCCTCAAGGAGACAAGGGAGATAAGGGAGATAAAGGCGAACAAGGGGTCCAAGGTGAGCAAGGTCCACAAGGAGAAAAGGGTGAACAAGGAGACCAAGGAATCCAAGGCCTTCAAGGAGAAAAGGGAGATAAAGGCGACCAAGGTGAACAAGGCCTTCAAGGAGAAAAAGGTGATAAAGGTGACCAAGGCGAACAGGGAATCCAAGGC
>NZ_JAZEUN010000042.1:0-13297 GCF_037029175.1 Galbibacter sp. PAP.153
ATTTAGACATTTGTCTAATAAATCAAAATCGGTAAATATGTAGCCTTATAATAGGAGTAACTTAAAAAGTCAAATTTAACGTGGGGGTACATTCCTTTTCTGCGATAATCTTTACAGTATACAATTTTGGTTTTTTTTGGATGTAACTCCAGACCTATTTGTTGCATCCTGCGTTTGATGGTTTCCAGTATTTGCTCTGCGTGTTTTTGACTTTTACAGTTTACTATCACATCATCGGCCTAACGTGTGAATGCTACTGTATTATCGGTTCGTTTCAGCCATTGATCGAAACCGTAGTGCAAGTGCAGGAAAAGATTTTCCAGTAATGGACTTATTACCCCGCCTTGAGGCGTTCCCTTACCTCGATTTAAGGCCAGACCTCCCGATTTTGTCATAACTGGGCATGCGAGCCACCGTGCTATATATAGCCTCCCTCGCCCATTTTTCAGGAACGTGTTTTTCTATAGCAAGCATCATTTTGCCGTGGTCAATGTTATCAAAGATAACCTTTAATATCCAAGTCAATGACCCAGTCCGTCTTCCAACAGTTTTTCCTGACCTGCTCCAGTGCTTGATGCGCACTTTTGTCGGGTCTGTACCCGAAAGAATTTGGATTGAATATCACTTCTAGGCGTGGCTCTAAATACATCTTGACCACCATTTGCCCTATGCGGTCGCTTATCGTGGGAATCCCCAATTTACGGACTTTACCATCTTTCTTGGGGATTTCAACCTCTTTGACCGCAGGAGGGAAATAGCTTCCCGATGCCATGCGATTCCAAAGTTTGTACAGGTTCTTGGATAAGTCCTCATCAAATTGCTCAATGCTTACCGTATCTATTCCCGCACTACCCTTGTTGGCACGCACTCTTTTATAAGCTTGCCATACCATGGCTTTGCTTATAGGGATTGATTTTATTTCATTCCATAAAGTCATCCTCCACTGGTGAGTTGTTAAATGTAACGTAACTGTATAACCCAACCCCTTCGCCCCACTCCCATTACAGGAACTTCATCACTACTACGAGTTGGTCCGTCCCTGAAAATAACATCGGTATTTTACCTCTAGGTTGTTCCTATTGTGTATTTCCCTTGGCATTTATAGTCAGGTTCCCGAGTTCCGTATGTAAGCCTGAATAAAAGTCATGCCTCCTGAATGACGCCTGCCGTATAGCCAGTAAATAGGTGACCGCTATACTTGTTGACCCTGCACCATACTTCGTGGCTTTTGACAGGATGTAGCAACTTCTCGACACCTCATAGGGGTTCACTTGTGTTCATCTCTTTTATCCGTACCTGAACAGTTCTTGATTGGACGTTTCCTAAACGCTCAATACCTTGGCTCTTTACCAACGCACCTTTAGGTGGTTTAATGCCTCCTCCTATAAGACGACATTGGCAGGTCGGTTCTACCATCTTATTTACAGTTGTGTAACGATTTTAAAGCCGTTCGTTACTCTCGGCACACTATAGCAAGTAGCGGGCAAATGTACGAGTACCTTTCCGCCGTAAAACAAGCCAACTCTTTTGATTTGGCGACTTCTCAAATATACCGAAATTTCGAGCTTAGAACTAAACCCCGCTATTTGTTATATACGTTATTGTGGGTAGTATTTCTTCTGGTGCTATTTCTAGGATTTCTCCATTCTTAGCTATAATTAATGGACTTTTTTTATAGCGTTTAAATTCCACTAATTTTTGATATGTTTTTTCAAGTCCTGCAACTATTTTTTTACGCTTCTCTTTTAATTCTGTTTTTTTATCCATTGTATGCTTTATTTAAATTATTCCAAATTTCTGCATTTCCAATTTCCTCGTCACCTTTAGCACCTTCTGCTATAATTTGATATGGTTCTCCTGAGTTATCGATGAACATCCAATCATCAACCAATTCTTTAAAGATATTAAAAAAGTTCTTTAGTCCGTTTTCATATCTCCTACGAATTACATTTTCTGGAATATTATGTCCGCCTTCTCTTACCCTAGTTTCAACACGTTTTACGGCAAGGTTTTGTGAACTGAGCCAAAAGAAAAGCAATGTTACCGAAAATCCATTTTTCTGGGCTTCTATAACAAAATTCTTGTAACTTTTGGTTGATAAAGTTGTTTCAAATGCAAAATCTTGTTCTGAATTAATTAGTGTTTTTATTTTTTGTAACATTAATCTTCCTGCTTGAATTCCAGCGCTTTCAGGTTTAAATGGAGATAATCCTTTAGCAATCTCATCAGCATTAATAAATTCATCGCATTCTAAAATTTCGGGTAGAATAGTGTAGGAGGCAGTTGTTTTTCCTGCTCCGTTGCAACCTGCTATGATATGTAGTTTTTTCATTTACTAAAATTCATAGCAAATATAACTCAAAATTATTTTCTTGAACGGTTGCCCGAATATTACAGCCAACGTGATTAACTTTAAAGACCTTTTTATTGGCCAATTTGAATTTGCAGTTAAAGCATACTTTTAAAGAAAAACGGCTCTACTGTAATTTGCTTTTACCCTATTAACATGATAGATTTTGTAGTTTTTAAAATTTCACATACTTTTGCAACAGTATCCTAGCAAAGATAGTATGGTCAAAAAGTTTGTAAATAACAGGTGCATGTATTATTCAATGATTCATTGAGGCGAATGCACTTTTATATATACCGATCAATATTTAAAGTTATATCCTCAAGAAATTGAGGATTTTTTTTTAACATTAATCCATTCAAATAATTATGAGTTCAGAAAAATTTTCAACTTTAGCGTTACATGCAGGTCATGATGTAACTGCTCACGGAGGCACAAGAGCGGTACCCATATACCAATCTTCCTCCTATGTTTTTAAAGATTCAGACCATGCGGCCAATTTATTTAATTTATCAGAACCCGGGTTTATTTACACAAGGCTTAACAACCCTACAAACGACATTCTGGAACAGCGGCTAACAGCGTTGGAGGGAGGGATCGGTGCGGTAACCACCGCCTCAGGAATGGCTGCCATAGCAACTACGCTACTGACCCTTTTAAAAACAGGAGATCATATTGTGGCATCCAACAGTCTCTATGGAGGAACCTACAATTTATTCAATGTTACCCTTCCTAGACTGGGGATCACAACGACTTTTATCGACCCTTCAAAACCAGGAAATTTTAAAGAAGCGATTCAAGACAATACCAAAGCATTGTTTCTTGAATCTTTAGGAAATCCCAAACTTGACATCCCTAATATTTCCGGGATAGCGGAAATTGCGCATACAGCTTCCGTTCCATTGATCGTGGACAATACGGTGGCTACCCCTTATCTTTTAAAACCGATTCGGTACGGCGCCGATATTGTGGTCCATTCCCTGACCAAATACATAAGCGGCAACGGTACTTCTATTGGGGGAGCCATTATTGATGCAGGGAATTTTGATTGGAGCAGTGGTAAGTTTCCGGAATTCACGGACCCTTCTCCCGGTTATCACGGATTGATATACCATGAACAACTTGGGCCTGCCGCCTTTATTGCTAAGGCCAGAATAGAAGGGCTCAGGGATTTGGGGGCTTCTATTAGTCCCTACAACGCCTTTCAAATAATCCAAGGTTTGGAAACACTGGAGGTGCGAATAAAAAAGCACAGTCAGAATGCACTGGCCATTGCAAAATGGCTTGAAACCAGGGAAGAAGTAGTATGGGTCAATTACCCCGGACTTCAAAGCAGTCCTTACCATCAACAGGCAATGGAATACCTTCCTGAAGGACAAAGCGGGATTGTTACCTTTGGCGTTAAAGGCGGTTATAAAGCCGCAAAGCAAATTGCGGACAATACCCGATTATTCTCCTTATTGGCAAACATAGGGGATACCAAATCCCTGATTATTCACCCTGCAAGTACGACCCATCAGCAATTAAATCCGGAGCAACAAAAGACCACAGGCGTTACGGAAGATTTAATCAGGCTTTCCGTTGGGCTGGAAGACATTGAGGACCTTAAGAATGACTTGATCCAGGCATTCCAACATTTGAAATAGCCTTAAAGGTGCAGTCCATATACCAAGAAGGAAATCTCCTTCTTGGTATATACTGTATTTAACGTTTCCGTATGTTTTTTAAGTGCATATGACTGCCATAATTCATAACTTTACAAAACACAATAATCCTATGAACATTCTAATATACGGTATCGGTGGTGTTGGGGGATATTTTGGAGGAAAACTCGCCAATACAAAACACCATGTTTCTTTTATAGCCCGGGGGGGACACCTGAAAGCGATTCAAGAAAAAGGCCTTTTCGTTAAAAGTTTTCTTGGAGATTTTAAGGCAACACCTGATCTGGCAACGGACCGCCTGACCAACATCCCTACTCCCGATCTGATTTTAATGGGGGTAAAAAGTTGGCAACTGGAACAGGCGGCTAAAGAATTGGCGCCCCATATTTCCAATGGTACCTTAGTCCTACCACTGCAAAACGGGGTCAACAATCCTGAAAAATTGATGACATCCATTCCGGAAGATCAGATTTTAAACGGTTTTTGTAATTTGATTAGTTTTATTGAAGCCCCCGGGATCATATGCCATCAAGCGTTTCGCCCTACTTTGAGCATGGGGGAATTGGACAACCAAAGAACAGATAGGATTGAAAGGATCCATGCTGTTTTTTTAGAGGCCGGGGTTGAAAGCAAGATTCCGGAAGATATCCATCGCGAACAATGGAAGAAATTTATGTTCATTACTACCATCAGCGCCATAGGAGGACTTACCCGATCGACCATTGGGGAGATGCGCAGCAGTCCCTACCTTTATCAAATGATGAGAGATACTGCCTTTGAAATCCTTAAAGTAGCACAGGCCAAACACATCAATATTGCTCGTGATGATGTAGACAAAGTTTTTGAGATTATAGCTAAACAAGACCCACAATCCACGGCATCAACCCAACGGGACCTAATGCATGGGAAGCCTTCCGAATTGGAAAATTTCAATGGATATATTGTCGAGCAGGCTAAAAAACACGGGATTCAAGCCCCTGTCAACGAACTCATCCTGGCATGTTTGCTTCCCATGGAACGCAGAGCCAGGGCCGGTTTGAAAAGTTAATTCAATACATGGTTGCAAGTATGATTGAAGAATCGCTATTAATAACATACGGAGCAAAAATTAAGAAATATAAAAAAAACGAGTACGTTTTCAAAGAAGGCCAGAAAGCACGGTATTATTATCAAGTTTCTTCGGGAGAAGTGAAGATGAACAATTTTCTTGAAAACGGAAAAGAATTTGTTCAAAGTTTCTTTAATGCACCCCGAAGCTTTGGAGAGCCACCCCTGTTTTCAGACATTCTATACCCTGCAAATGCTGTTGCTACCAAGGATTCGGAAATCCTCCAATTGGAAAAGACCACTTTTTTAAACCTGCTAAGGGAAAACCCGGACATCCACCTTAAAGTTACCGAGGCCATAGCCTTGCGGTTGTATTATAAGGCCATTATGGCAACCGAAATATCTTCTCAAGAGCCCGAACACTGTATCTTGAGAGTTTTAGATTATTTAAAGAAAGATGTATATGGGCTATCCGGGCCTTTTTCATTTAAGGTGAACTTAACGCGTCAACAAATAGCCCACCTGACCGGGCTACGGGTAGAGACTGTTATCAGGGCTACTAAAAGCCTGGAAAAGAAAAATGAATTGCTCATAAAAAACAGAAAATTATACCGATAGCTTAAGTGCAAATAGTTCTTGGCGTTTGACAGAAACGTATTCTTTTTCCCGTTACAATTTATTTCCTGGTAAAATAATTCATGGTAATTCCCACCGATGGGGGGTGGGATAAAGAGCCCCGCATACCGTTGTGGTCACATTAAAAATATCATGCTCCAAAACCGCCGTTAATCCTTTGAACGTTAGTTCCGGGATGGCGGCTAATGAAGCCTACAATCAATACAGCCACCACCAACTCATAACCCCTTAGGCATTTTGAATTTAAATACAAAAAACAAGAACAGCGGGACATTCACATGAATGAATGCCTTATGATTCAAATCATAAAATTCAACAAATAACCCCACTAATTTTACCATAAATTAAAAACACGTATGATGACACTCTATCATAAATATTTATCCGTTTTTGAGAAATCGTTCTACCTGTACATTTCTTTTGGGATTTTACTTTCCAGTTGCATGGGAGGTGCTGCAGCCATGGTCGTATTAATGAAAGGTTTTGGGTTTGTGGAAATGTTTCAGCTCTTTATTATTACCTGTATTTGCATGGGGTACAACACGGCCGTTTTGGCAAACCTAAAGCCCAAGACCACCTACACGATCCTTCTGATAAGTGTTCTGTTGAGCATATTGGTAATTACCTTTAATTTATGTACAATAGTTTAAGTTCTGTAAGCTTGTTCAAAGAAATTTACAATGGCAACTAAAAAGCGTATCGAAACCCTGGCAGATATAAAACATTTGATTGATAGCTTTTACGATAAGGTAAGGCGTGACAATCTTCTCGGCCCTGTTTTCAATGAAAAAATCGGCAATCAATGGGCTTCACACCTGGAAAAAATGTACCGTTTCTGGCAAACGGTCCTATTGGAAGAGCATACCTATAATGGTACACCGTTTATGGCCCATGGTTCCTTACCCATACATCAAATACATTTTGATACATGGCTTGACTTATTTGAAAATACCGTTGACTCCCTTTTTACCGGAGAGAAGGCAAGGGAGGCTAAATGGAGGGCCCGAAAAATGGCTGAAATGTTCCAACTTAAACTGCAGTACCATCGATCCGATCAAACCAAACCGCTATGATGAATTTAAAAGCTTCGTATGCGTATCGAATAGGGGCCGTTTATATATGGATTGGCCTTATAATAGCCATTAGTTTTATGGAGGCCTGGCTAAAGTTTCAAGCCCCGGGAATTACATTAGCGCTTGGTCTTGGCATTGGGAAGCTTGTCTTTCATGCACTTAATTATATGGAATGCGTTCTTTTACTTATTGTGCTATTACATATTGTATACACAAAGGAAGGCCTTTTGTATAAAAGCAATTGCTTTATCATTATAATTGCCTCCTTACTGCTTCTACAGACTTTTTGGTTGCTCCCCGCCCTGGATTCCAACGCACAAATAATCATAGCTGGAAAAGATCCTCCGGGATCATTGCTTCATTATGTGTATGTCGGATTTGAAATGATAAAAACAGGGTGCCTTTTTCTCTATGGAAGAAAGCAGTTGTACCCATAAGAATGAGCTGTCCATGACCGGGGATATGCCTTTTTGATGCATGTGGAAATCTCGTCAACGTTCATTTACGAATATACCGATTGTATAGTTCATTTTTGATACTTCTAACTTGTTGAACATGACCCCGATATATTTTTCTGTTTTTTTCATGCAAATAATGATAAAAATTATCACAGGAAACAGTATCGCATTCCATACTTTTTTGCAACGCGTTTGAATAGGTATATATCTTTGTCAGCAATAAAGTATTGTCCCTTCTTATGGATACTATTTGCTCCTTTAATGACGCTGAATTAGGTTGTTTTTTCAGGAATGACATCAGTGCAGCAAGCATTTCATTTATAGATTCCAAATGAAGGCCCCAATCCGCTACCTCTTGACGGTCCTTTTTAATGATTATTGATTTTTCCGAATCATTTGGGTAAATTTTGATGTCGCTCATAATTCCAACGTTTTTTGATTTCGAACGATGTTCTCCACATGGAGAATTGTGATCTGTTGCTTGCCCAACGGAAATTTCCAGCTAAAGACATCCCCTTTTCGATGACCGTATAAGGCAATACCCATAGGCGATAATACAGAGATCAAGTCCTCTTTCAAATTGCCTTCTTTGGGAAGCACGATCTTAAATTGTTTCTCCCACCCGTTATTTAACCTTACGGACACCTTCGAATACAACCGGATTACATCCTCGGGGATGCTGTCTTCTTCTACGACGACGGCACCTTTAAATTCTTCCATCAAATGTCTGACGGACTCCTTTAACAGCACATCGTTATAATAATTTGATTCAAAGGCCAATTTTTTTAAAAAGGCTAATTCTATTCGCTCTACAATGAGTATTGCTTTTTTCATTTTTTACTTTTTTGGATGGAAAAATCATATTCACTACAACTATAAACAGCCCCTTTATCATGTGTGATTACGCAATATTCAACATGCACGCATGCATTACATATGCTGTTGCCTTCTTTAACCATAACGTTTGTTTATATTTAAATGATGGCTATACCAATTCCTATGCCCGATTGTTATGGCTCTCCTAAAAATAAATGTAAGAAACTAACTATTAGTTAATTACAATAAAAAAAAGCTGCTTTTAACGCCTTTTAAATGAGGAATATTTACCCATGCGGGACAATATTCCTCAGTGCTTTACAACAGCGAAGGCATTTAACCGCCACCGGGGTAATTGAACCCATTTTTCGCAGTTCAGTATAGGGCCTTGTGGCTTTGAGTGAGTAAAAGGGACCTTTCCTTTGCCATAGCGATTACCAGGGATTTGGTACGGGGTAAAAACGAAACAAGTATTTTTATGTAACCGGCCGTTGGGCTACAAACTGAATGCCGCACATGTAACAAACAAACATTTATTTGCTTAATTTTGGACGATACGATATGGACTCAACAGAATATAAGTTAAGAGAACGCATTAAAGAACTTACCTGTATGTACGAGGTCACTTCTATTATTGTGAACAGTGATTTTGAAAAGCTTGAAATGAGCCTGGAGTCGATTGCTTATTGCTTAAAAAAAGCTTTCCAATATCCAAAAGACACCTATGTGCACATAGCGTGCCCCGACCATTTGGTGAGCGTGGGCACCTATTGTGACGACACGGTTTTTTTAAGGGCGCCGATCAAGATATTTAATGAAGAAAACGGGTTTATTTCGGTTAATTATCCTTCAAATACCTATCGGTCAAGTGATTTTTTGGAAGAGGAAAGCAAGCTCTTGACCAATGTCTGTTTGGAGGTGGGGAACCTATTGGAGCGGAAGCAGATAAAAGAAAAAGAGGCCCGTATCCGTAAACAAATGGAGCACAGCGACCGGCTTACCATTTTGGGAGAAATTACTGCCGGGATTGCGCATGAGCTTAATACGCCCCTTACCAATATCATTGGTTTTACGGAGCTTTTGGATGAAGAAATTAAAAAGGGACCGGTACATAACGATTTAAATAAGATTAAAGAAAATGCCCTTTTTTGCCGGGAAATCGTAAAAAAGCTTATGTTTTTTGCATGTGAGATACCGCAACAAATACAGGAGACCGCCCTGTTCCCGGTACTTGAAAATGTACTGAATTTATTGGGTCCCACGTTTAAGGAAAAGGAAGTCTCGTTTGATTTACTGTGCCCCGACAAAAGTATCGGTATCAAGGCTGATGAAATACAGCTTACACAGGTTTTATTTAACGTAATTATGAATGCACTCTATTATGCCCCCAAACGATCTACCATAACGGTAACCGTACAAAGCACCCATAAGGATGTCGAAATATGCATTGGGGATCAAGGGAAGGGAATCTCACCGAAAATTTCTGATAAAATTTTTGAACCCTTTTTCACCACCAAACCGGTAGGGGACGGCTCGGGATTGGGATTAAGTGTCGTTCATGGAATCATGAACAGTCATAAAGGAAGCATTTCCTTTAAGAAAAATAAACCCACAGGAACGATATTTAAGCTTGCTTTTCCTAAATAAGACAAACATGAATTATCATAAGGAGAACATACTGATTGTTGATGATGACATTCACATACTTGAGCTGCTAAAGCGTCATTTACAATCCTTGCATTATTATACCTTTAAAGCGGTATCGGTAAAAGAAGCGTTGGCCATATTGAAAAGTAAGCGCATCGATTTGTTGATTACCGATATTAAGATGCCAGAGGTAGATGGATTTGAACTGATCAAATATGTTTCGGAACATTACCCATTGCTGCCGGTATTGGTTATAAGCGGTTATATTTCTGCAAAAGGCGCCTTGGAAATGGGAAAATCCGGGGTGGTCGATTACTTGGTAAAGCCCTTTACCAAGGAAGAACTAAAAGGCGCTGTAGCACATTCAATCCAGTCAAATGTTTCTACAAAAAAAGTAAAAGAACAACCGGCTTATCAATTTAAAGAGCTTATCGGGAATTCTAAAGCATTTAATAATGTAAAAGAAATTATTCACCGTATAAAAGATATTAAGGCAACCGTGCTTATTCAAGGCGAAAGCGGTACCGGAAAGGAGTTAATTGCCAGGGCTATTCACTACCATGGGAAATACTCCAGGAAACCTTTTGTAGCAGTTAATTGCGGAGCCATTCCCGAAGATTTATTGGAAGCTGAATTATTTGGGTATGAAAAAGGAGCATTTACCGGGGCCAACGATACACGTAACGGTTTCTTTCAGGCAGCAGAGGGGGGCACTATTTTTTTAGACGAGATAGGGAATGCTTCCCCTAAAGCCCAAAATAGCCTGCTTCGTGTTTTACAGGAAAAAGAAGTGTCAAAAGTGGGGGGCCAAAAAGCCAGTAAGATCGATATCAGGGTCATTGCAGCGACCAACATCAATTTACTGGAGGCCGTTGGGCAAGGTAAATTCAGAGAAGATTTATATTACCGGCTCTCCGTGGTGGAAATAGAAGCGCCTCCATTGCGCCGCCGCAGTGAAGATATTCCTTTACTTGTCGCCAGGTTTGTGCAAAAATATGCCCTAGAGTACAAAGATGAGGTGATGGGAATCGCTCCCGAGGCCATTCAGATTTTACAACGCTATAGTTGGCCCGGGAACATACGGGAGCTGGAAAATTGCATTCAACGTGCCGTAATTATGAGCGACCGTAAAATTATGCCGCAACACCTACCGGATTTATATAAGTTCCAGATTGATTTTCCTGAAACCCAGCTCAAAAGCCTGTCCGAAATGGAAAAAGAATATATAACCAAGGTGCTGGCCCTTGTCAACAATAATAAAACCAAGGCCGCAGAGATTTTAGGGATTGATCGCAAAACACTGCGCGCCAAACTCGATTGAACGGTAAACAGCTTCAGGAGCATTTGCCTGAACCGGGTCGTTTTTCCCCGGATGAGGAATTTTTCCCCGACTTTAATCTTTTCGTAAACGTCGTAATTGGCTACAACAAGCTGTTAATCATATTTTTATATGTTTTTTATGTAGCCGGTTTTTTTATGGTATGGCTATTGCCATAGGTGTTTCGTATGATAAAAAACAACATGAAAAGATGAATAAAGGCGTAAGTATCTGCATCACGTGTGTGTATTTTCAGAATTGCACCTATACAAGCAACAAAAGTGATATTGTATTTTGTAATGAATTTGACAGTCAGGACATTCAACAAAATACCCTTTTATTGGTTTAATTAATTAGTTATTGATGATTACGGAAAAATTAAAAGAAAAGAAAGCGACAAAACAAGGAATGTTATCGAACGTAATGCGACAATTTAACAATGCATCCGATAAAATTCAATTAAACAGCAATATCAGAAAGATATTGGAAATCACTAATAATGAATTGGTAGTTCATTTTCCCGTTAAAATGGACAATGGTGAAGTAGCCGTTTTTACGGGCTATAGGGTACAGCATAACAATGCATTAGGGCCCTACAAAGGCGGACTGCGTTACCATCCGACAGTCGATATAGATGCAGCACGTGCCCTGGCAATGTGGATGACCTGGAAAACGGCATTGGCAGGACTGCCCTATGGAGGTGCCAAGGGCGGGATTCAAATTGACCCCAAGAAATATTCAACCGCCGAATTAGAACGGATTACGCGCAGGTTTACATATGCCTTGGGAGATAATATCGGTCCGGAGCTGGACATTCCCGCTCCTGACGTAAATACCAATCCACAGACAATGGCTTGGATTTTAGACACCTATATGTCGACTAAATCTCCTAACGAACGTTCTACTAATTTACATGTGGTAACCGGTAAGCCTATTGGTGCAGGAGGTTCTGAGGGCAGGGACAGGGCTACGGGATACGGTGTTTTCTTGTGCATAAAATTTTGGGCAGAACAAAACGAAGTTTCGTTAAGGGATAAAAAATTTATTGTTCAAGGGTTTGGAAACGTAGGATATTGGGCCGCTTATTTTTTGGAATCGGAAGGGGCCAAAATGATCGGGGTGCAGGATGCTTCCGGAACTTTGTATAACAACAACGGGATTTCGGTAGGGAGCTTAGCAGCGTATCAAAATGCGACGGGGGCTTTGTCCGGATACACGAATGCCGAGGCCATTCCAGGCAATGATTTTTTTGGCCTGGATTGTGACATTTGTATTCCGGCCGCTTTGGGAAATCAAATAACCGAACACAATGCCGGGGATATAAAGGCAAAGGTAATAGCCGAAGGTGCCAATGGGCCCACCGATGTACCGGCGGAAGCAATGCTCTTGGAAAGGGGCATAACCATAATTCCGGACATTTTATGCAATTCCGGTGGTGTTATAGGGAGTTATTATGAATGGCTCCAAAACAGAAACGGAGAAATATGGACCCTGGAAGAGGTGATGGAAAAGCTGGAAAAGAAACTCCGAACCTCTTTCGAGAAAATCAATAAAGTGGTAGGGGAGCGTAAGGTAGATGCCCGAACGGCTGCTTTTATCATAGCAATAGAACGTTTGGAACAAGCCTATTTACAAAGGGGGATATTTCCATAAAATAAAAGAGGAGCATGTCAGAGGAGAGGTTTCTTATTGAAAAAAAGGAATATGTGCTTTTGAAACAGGCCGTGAGCTTGTCCAGTCACCATATCCCTTTAACTGAAAACAAACCAGTTGTATATTTGAAGGAAAAACTTCAAAGGGCAAAGATTATGGATGATGAATATATGCCGCTGGATGTTGTTCGGCTTAATACCATGGTAACGGTATCGCTAAGGGGAGGAGCTCAAAGGCGATTCCTATTAGTGATGCCAAGCCCCGGTGTCTGTCACAAAGATGAAGTCTCGGTATTATCCCCCTTGGGGATTACCTTATTGGGCAGTAGCATAGGTCGTGTGCTGTCCATGGAAAAGCAGCACCTGACGATAACGCATATAGAACAAAAGAGGATGACAGAAAACAGCACATTCAACTCTTTTTGAGCGATTAAAAAACCGTGATACTGGCACTAAAATTCAGCGGATTATTACCAATAGTATATTACACTGTTTATGATCAATTTGTTTAAGACCAAAATCGTCGGTAATAAGCAGTTTTGTCTTAGTTATTTTATCCATAAACTTAAAATAGCTACCATCTGACTTGGCCGGGGTCATTTGATCCAGGAGTTTATTGGCCGTAAATATATAGTT
>NZ_JAZEUN010000043.1:0-9634 GCF_037029175.1 Galbibacter sp. PAP.153
CATATGTATTAACAACAACGAACCCTCACCTATTTTAACACATTAAAAACCAAATATTTAGTTAAAATTACGCTATGCTCATTTTTTGGCATACTGTTTGAATCAATCCAATTAAATTTCATAGTTGAATTTTTTTTGGTTGGTTAGTTGAGAAAACTCCGCATTCTATGCATAGCATAAGCGGGGTTTTCTTGTTTTTGGCAACTTCATCAAAAAAAGTTTTAGATGATACTTTTTTAGTGGTTTGCTGTGTTATTTAAACTGCCATCTATTTTTTGGGTTTCTAAAATTCACTTCATAAATAAAAAAATATTTTAACGGTAACATTTTCAGTAATATGCACCGCACGAATCATTCACCTTTAATTTTTGGCACGCAGTTTGATTCTTATGTAACAACAATTAATAATTACCTTACAAACCAACGAGGTTTTTATAATTAAACGAATGAAATCCGGTTAGGCCGGATAGCAATAACTCCCAATTAGCGGGAATAAAACCTAGAAATTATGAAGTATTTATATATCTTTTTTGTGTCTGTTTTTCTTGGTTCCAATCTAGGATTTGCAAGCACGGACAACAATAGCACTTATAGCCCTAGTAACGGTTACGGAGACTCCTTTATATTTGTGGAAAACGGTATTACATTTTCTGTTTTTCCCAATGGCGAATTCGATTTTTATATAGACAACCCTTCTTACATTGGGGCAAGTGTAAATACAGGGAATGTAAATATAACTTTTAACTCTGGATTTAGCTACGATGCTTATGTTCAATATGATGATTATGGGGCCGTGATTCAAATAGAGAACACTCCTATTTATTACGATTTTTATGGACGTGTTTCCAGAATTGGGGGCATTAACATCTATTATCAAGGAAATTATGTAAATAGGATTGGTGGTCTAAATATTTATTTCAATTCAAACGGCGTATACAATTACAGTACCGGATACATCAATGTATATAACAGGGTGTACGTATACAGGCCTTATTACAGATATTTTGTAAGGCCAAGACCTGCCTACTGCCTGGTATATTACCAACCATACAGGAGGTATTACAGACCTGTTAGGTATACCTATTACAAGCCATATAGAAATAATAACAGAAGGGCTTATGCCAGTGTTGGAAGAACATATCATTATAAAGAAAATAATGCCAGAAGGGCTGTATATACAAACGACAGAAGGGTAAGTGTAAGAAACGACAGGCAAGTGGCCAATAGCGTAAGGAGCAGAAGCTTGACATACGAAAAAACCAGGTCTTCTACCCCAAGTGCTAGAAATAGCAGCAATACTGCTAGAAATACCCGGAATAGTTATTCCAGGTCCACAAGCACCAATAGTAGAAATACCACCCCTACAAAAGGATACTCTAGTTCCACGAGGTATTCCAACAGGTCTTCTGCGGGAAATTCAACTGCTAGGAGTTCTGCTTCGGGAAACAGAAACACACAAACATATTCTTCAAGCTCAAGAGCTTCAAGAAGTAGCGGTAATTCTTATCCCAGCGCAAGTAGAAGCAGTTCCAGATCTAGCAGTGCATCTTCGGGCAATAACCGCTCAAGGTCAACAAACGTAAGTTCCCCTAGATCTACTTCAAGTAGTAGGTCTTCTTCTGCAACAAGATCTTCATCGTCTAGGTCTTCTTCATCTAGATCTTCTTCTGGATCAAGTAGAAGTGGCGGAAGGGGCTAATACAATTTTAGTTAAATAGTTCGTTAATAAGAGCCTGTAAGTATTGCACTTACGGGCTTTTTATCTTAATGTATTTATGGATCAAGGAATTAATATCTTCCGAAAGTTTTAACTTATAAATCATTCCCCCAAAGAAAATACCAATTAGCGCCGACTTTAATACAATGTTGATTATTGGATTAAAATTAAAGTCCCAATAATAAAAAATGGCCAACGTAATTATAATCAGCATAGCCGTTTTAAAGGTTTTAATGGTAAACGGTTGCATTTCAAGTTTTACCTTTACAAAATAAAGCTTTACCCCGTTGTAGATTGAAAAAGCAAAAAATGTTGCAAAAGCAGCCCCGTTGATGCCCCAAAGCGGGATAAATATCATATTAAGCAAAACTGTTATAAAAGCTAAAAAAACACCAAAGAAAAGTACCATCCGGTAATAATCCGAGTTAAAAATAATTGCATTGTTGTTTCCAATTAAATTGTCGAACAGCTTCGCCAAGGAAATTAAAAACACCACCGTTACCCCTCCGCTGTACTCGCTTGGCAACAACTTGTACATTTCATTAATATTCAACAAAATCAATAGAAAAATAAAGCCGCCTATAATAAATAAGTTTATGGAGCTTTTTTTATAAAGTACGTCCAGTTCCTTAAAGTTCCTGCCATTTAACAAACTGCTCGTTATTGGATATACAATTTGGTGCATCGACCTGGCGGGAACGGCAATTACAACCGCAATAAAAACGGCTACATTGTAATAGGCTATGTTTTCTATCTCTTTAAACATCCCCAGCATTACCTTATCTATATCCAACAAAACTGCTGCAATTGAACCCGCTAAAATAATAAGGAACGAGTATTTTAACACATTGCCATAATTGGCGGGCAGCTTAAATATAAATACGGGTTTTTTAAGCAAATAGGCACTTATGAGCATTAAGAGCATCCTTGAAAAATAGACGCCCATCATGGAATATATAAAGCCTTGAACCGATAAAATATTGAAAAACACCATAAACAGAAGCACCATTACCACAACCCGGTGATAAACTTCTTTCAAAAAATTTCCGTAAACCGATTTCATATTAACTTTTGCCCAAGCGTAAAAAACTTCAAAATAGGCCATGGAAAAAGCTAAAACATATATGGTCCATACATACGGTTGAAGGATTTCGTTTTTTTGAGTTAAGTAAGAAACAATCCAATCGTAAGAAACGGCTCCCAAAATCCCCACGGGAACAATAATAACCAAAGGCAATAAAAGCATGAATGCAGTAAAGGCGCTTTGCTCATTTTTATCTTTATAAGAAGTATAAAACTTTATCAATGCATTTTGAACCCCAAATGCCAAAATTGGCATCATAATATTCGACGCCGATAACAAATAGGCCACCACACCATAATAATCGTCTTTTAAAAAATTGGTATATAAAAACAAGGTGTTCAGGGCACCAATTGCAAAACCAATATAGGTTACTACGGTATTTTTGAATGTTTGATTAACTACTATGCCCATAACTAAATAATGGTTGCTAAATGCGAAGTAAGGTTTTTACGGTGATATTTTGATACACCAACCGAATTTACATACAATTTATCAGTTTTATAGGCCTCGTAACTGGAAAGTAATTGTTTCTTTAATTTATTTTTTTCTTCATAATTAAAATAAAAGCCTGTTTTTGTATCGTTTAAAATCTTTTCAACATCCCATTTTACGGGGCCAATAGCCATAATTGGCCGTTTGGAGGCCATATATTCAAATAATTTTCCGGGAATAATCCCCCGTGTCTTTTCAGCATTTATTTCTATCAACAACAGTACCTGGGAAGACCGTTGCATTTTTAACGCTTCATTATGCGAAATGTAGCCGAGAACTTCCAAATGCGCTCCAATACCACATTTTTTAATGCTTTCCAGCACATTATTACTAACTGCACCGGCTAGCCGAAGGCGAAAATCTTTGGCAAAATCATTATTTTCGCTTAGCAATTCCCCTATTGCTTCCCATAAAATTAAAGGATTTCTGCCCGACAATAACGACCCAATATGGGCACAGGTAAATTTATTGTCTAAAGAAACCGCTTCAAATTCTTCATCCAGAAAACCATTGGTAATTACTTCTATGGGCGTATTGGTTATTGTTGAAAATTCGGTCTTAGTGGTAAAACTGGTTACTACAACCCTATTGGCGTTATCGAGAACATCCCATTCTAGCTTTTTGTGCTTTTGTTGCGACCTGCGGCTTAATTTAAGCTCGGAATGATACCCAATATTTGTCCATGGATCTCTAAAATCTGCTATCCATTTAACATTTAGCTCCTTCTTTAAATGCAGCCCAATAAGATGTAACGAATGTGGCGGTCCCGTTGTAATAATAGTATCTATGCCCTCTTTTTGGATATACGACCTTAAATATGCCACGGATGGCTTTACCCAAAATTTTCTGGCATCAGGGATAAAGAAATTGCCCCTTATCCATAACAGCATCTTTTCCATAAAAGACTGTTTTTTTGAAGTTATGATGCCTTTACTGATTTGTTGGGTCTTCTTTTTTGAAAAGATTGAAGCCAATTTATAGGGTTCGAATATAGGTTGCTTTATCACCTTTACTTCTTTTGGTACTTCGGCTACAAATGAAGCATCTTCCATTGGATATTCGGGGTTTTCGGGTACATATACCACCGGTGTAACTCCAAATTGGGGTAAATATTTAGCAAAGTTTAACCAACGTTGTACTCCCGGCCCACCCGCGGGCGGCCAGTAGTATGTTATGATTAATACTTTTTTCATTCACTAAAATTAAAAGAATTGTTAGGTCTATCTCAACAAGAAAGGTGTTTCAATTTAGGCCTCTGTTTCCTTTGTATGTTTATAACCGTAAAAAATTCCGCCCAGTAACAATAAAAACAATAACACGTTACTTGCCAAGGTAATTGTACTTCCTGTTTTTACCACCTGCGGATCAAACTTAAATACAATTTCATGTGTCCCGGCCGGTATTTTTAGCGCCCTTAATGCGTAATTAACCCTAAATTCATCGGTTTGTTGGCCATCAATGGTTACTTTCCAGCCATGTGGATAATACATTTCAGAAAAAACGGCCACTCCTTCATTTTTATTGTTTGCCTTATACATAAGCATATTGGGCTTGTAATCCGTAAGCTCAATAGTTGCCGTAGAATCTACATGGAAACTTTCCGGGGCAATTTCAGAAAATTTAGATTTGTCAAAAACAGCAGTTGTTTTTACATTCAGGCTGTCCAGCGCACCCATTTCTTCATTGGCAGAATTTGTAGCTTTTAATTCATTGACAAACCAAGCAGATCCGTTTGCATACGGGTTTTTTGCAGGATACAATTCACCTTTGTCATTTGGCCTTATAATATACTTTACATTAAGCATATTTAGCACGGCAACATTGTTTTTGGCTATTTGGTATTCAAATAAATCTTGCAAACGCTTAGGCTTTCCTGCATGATAACCCCCTATGGATTTATGCAGAAACGACGTAGAAGCCCCGTTGATGCTCTCTTGGGTATTAAAAACCCGGTAATATCCTTTATCTTCAAGTATTTGCTTGTCTATTGCGGTAGTTGGAAAGGGATTGTCCAGATACCTGGCCGAAACAAAATCGTCTTGGTTTACATAACGTTTGTCCACTCCTACCAAATCTATCAAGATCAATACGCCAACTATTAAAAGTGCATAGTTGGTTTTTAGTTTTTCTTTCATTAATAACCAAACAGCCGCGGCCGCCAATGCAACCAAAACAAAACTCCTAAACAGATCTTTTGTATACAAGGCCGCACGGTCTTCCTTAATACTTTTCATCAACTGGTTAAGTCCCATTTGGTCAAACTGCTGACGGTAGTACGCATCGTTTACATGAGAAAAGTCGAGCGTTCCCTTGACCAGAAACAGCCCAACTAAAGTACCCAAAGAAATTAGCACGCTCCACTTCAAGGCATTTAGTTTTTCCTTTTTTTCTACGGAAGTGTCTAAAAGTTCTTTCAACCCCAAAATTGCCAATATGGGAAAACACAGCTCAAGGAGTACCTGTATGGAAGTAACCGCCCTGAATTTATCGTATAATGGGAAGTAATCAATCATAAAATTGGTCAGCAGGTTAAAATTATGTCCCCAAGACAAGGCCAAAGAGATTAACGAGCCTATTAACAGCCACCATTTAAGCTTTCCTTTCAACAGAAATAAACTAAGCACAAACAAGAAAATTATAATTGCTCCAATATACGCAGGTCCCGCAGTACCGGGTTGAGCACCCCAGTACATCATATGCGCCGCTTGGCCTTCAACAAAGTCTTTTGCTTGCGCCGGAGGCACACCTTGTTTTGTTAAATACTGATATGTATTGGAGTTATCGCCTATTTTTTCATCGTTTCCACCGCCCAGTAGTCTCGGCACGTATAAATCCAGCGATTCAAAAAGTCCATAACTATACTGTGTTATATATGTTTTGTCTAGTCCGCTTGTGTTTTCTTTTGGAGATCCGTCGGGGTTAATAGTTAAGTCGCTTATTCCCCTTGTGCTCCATTTGGCATATTCCTGCGTGGCCATTAAATTGGTAGCATTTGTAGCCACAGCCAAAATTACCGCAACTGCCAAAATACCTATAGTTTTAAAAAAATGTGGCAACTGTTTTTTCTTAAAAGCATCTATAAGAAATACAATCCCCATTACCAAGACCAACAAAAATAAATAATATGTCATTTGGTAGTGATTGGCATTTATTTCCAGGGCCATTGCAAAAGCGGTAAGCAAAAAACCAGCTATGTACCTTTTTTTAAATGCAAGTAAAATTCCGGCCAGCACAAAAGGAAAATAGCCAATGGCATGCGCTTTGGCATTATGCCCAACCCCTAAAATAATAATAAGGTATGTTGAAAAACCAAAGGCCAATGCTCCTATTCCAGCCAGTTTCCAATCTACATTAAGCATTAAGAGCAATATGTAAAAACCAATAAAGTATAAAAACAGATAATCTGCCGGACGGGGCAGAAAACGTATGGTTTTATCCAGTTTTTTTATATAGTCGTGTGGGTAATTGGCTCCTAATTGGTAAGTTGGCATCCCCCCAAAGGCACTGTTGGTCCAATAGGACTCTTCTCCTGTTTTTTCTTTGTAATCGTTGCGTTCTTTGGACATTCCAATATATTGCGCAATATCACTTTGAAATATTTTTTTGCCTTGAAGAACCGGAGAAAAATATATTAATGAGGCTAAGATAAAAACTAAAAATACCACAATATGTGGTACTATTTTCCTTAATTGGTCAGTCATTAAAGTTAAATTTAGTTAGTCAATTTCTTCAAATTCAATATATTCTCCAACTTTTTCTGAAGATTTTTTTGAATCAGTATTTTGTGGTTTTTTATCAATTACTGTTTCCCCTTCCCTATATTGCTGTGCTTGTTTATGTTGCTGTTGCTGTTGCCCAAATTGTTCGCCAAATTTCTTTTCCATCTTCTTGGAAGCATACTTAAACAAATATGGTCCAAAAAGGCGGGACAAGATTTTAAACCCGTACCAAACAAAAAGTATGATTAAGATTGTTCTTAATAACTGCATTGAATTCTATTTTGAAAATACTTTCAAAAATACAATAGATTAAGCGTAAAACAGGATATAAAACCTTAAAAAAATAATAAAAAGTATAAAAATACGATTTCATATAAAACATTCGTCATAATTATTCTGTAAACAACATATTTTTCGGGGTCGTTTTGATATAGTTTACCTTAAAAAAATTATTTTCGTTAATTGAAAAGCAATTTAACATGAAAAAACTTTATTACTTAACTGCTATGCTTGTTACTTGTTCCCTACAAGTAAACGCCCAATATACCGATGTTATAAATTCTAACCGTCCCGGAGCATCCTACAGTGCCTTTGCCGTTGGTAAAAATGTAATCCAGGGAGAAGGTGGCTTTTATTACGAACGTATGGAACATTCTTTGCTAGAAACCGAAGCCAACCGTTATGGAATGGATTATGCCATTCGATATGGCCTGCTGTTCGAACAACTTGAAATTATTCTCGACGGTACTTTTACAAAGGAAAACATGACAAATTATTCCGTATCTCCTTCTACTGAATATTCTAGAAGCAACTTTACCAAAAACACCATTGGCGCCAAATATTTAATATACGATCCCTATAAAAATCCAGAGAAAAACAAACCAAACCTGTATAGTTGGAAGGCAAACCACCATGTACAATGGAAAGACTTAATTCCTGCGGTTGCCGTGTATGCCGGAGCCAATTTTAATTTTGGAGACAACCCGTTTTTCCCTGATGATCCGCAAATAAGCCCCAAAGTAATGATAGCCACACAAAACCATTTTACGGCAAATTGGGTGTTGGTCATGAATTTTATATACGATAAGTTTACGGGAGACGACCCCATGTTTAACTACATAATTACCCTTACACATGCTTTTACCGACCCCCGTTATTCCATATTTATAGAAAATCAAGGATATAAAAGCGACGCATATGCCGATGGGATTTTTCGGGCCGGTGCCGCTAGGCTGTTTAATAAAAACTTGCAGGTAGACGCATCCATGGGTATTAATATAAAAGATACCCCATCCCGTTTATTCGGTTCCATTGGGATTTCCTACAGGCTGGACCGCCATGTAGATCCACGGCCTAGAATAGACAATGTTTCTGATGAAGACAAGGAGTTTATTAAGGAAGCCAAGAAAAAACGAAAAAAGAATAAAAATCCATTTGAAGAAATCGATATTAATGATTAAGAATATATGATTGAAGTTAAAGAAGTAACTACTAAAAAGGAGCTGGAACAATTTGTAAAGTTTCCGTTTGAACTTTACAAAGATTCCGAAAACTGGGTGCCGCCAATTATAAAAGAAGAACTTAACAACTTCAACAAAGACAAAAACCCGGCTTTTAAAGATGCAGAAGCCTGGTTTTTCCTTGCCCATAAAAACAATAAAATTGCAGGCCGTGTATGCGCTATTATTAATTGGAACGAAGTAAAAAAGATGGGCAACAGCAAACTTCGTTTTGGTTGGTTTGATGCCATTGACGATCCAGAAGTCAGTAAAGCCCTTTTCGACAAGGTTTTTAGCATTGGAAAGGAAAAACAACTGGAGTATATTGAAGGGCCGGCAGGATTTTCCAATATGGACAAGGCCGGGATGCTTATTGAAGGATTTGACCGGATTGGCAGCATGCCCACCAATTATAACTTTGAATACTATCCCGGACTCGTGGAGCAATCGGGATTTGAAAAAGAAGTTGATTGGAAGGAATATGAAATTGTTGTTCCAGAGACGGTTCCTGATAAGTTGGCCAAATTTTCAGAATTATTACTGAAAAAATATAGGCTAAAGCTACTTGAGATTCCAAATACAAAGACCTTATTGCCTTATGCCGAAAAGATTTTCGATTTAATGAACCGCTCGCATCAGCATTTAGAATCTTTCACACCTATCAAGCCATACCAAATAGAACATTACAAGAACAAATACTTAAAATTTTTAGACCCCGATTTTGTTGTTCTTATTGCTGATGAAGATGATAATTTAGTTGGATTTTCCGTAATTATGCCTTCGTTTGCAAAAGCGCTTCAAAAAGCAAACGGAAAACTTTTTCCTTTTGGTTTTTATCACTTATTGAAAGCACAAAAGAAAAACGATAAAGTTACACTGCTATTAATTGGCATTGCACCCGAATACATGCGAAAAGGGTTAACTGCCATTATTTTTAATGAAACCTATAAAACATTCTTGAAAAAAGGAACCAAAGTAATGGAGACCAATCCAGAGTTGGAAACCAACAACCAAGTACAGGCACTTTGGAAAGATTACAATCCACAGCTTATAAAAAAGTGGAGGACTTATAGAAAGTATTTATAAGATAGAAGTTTAAAACACAAAAAATCCGCCTTATCGG
>NZ_JAZEUN010000044.1:0-5327 GCF_037029175.1 Galbibacter sp. PAP.153
ACTACTTCTTACAGGACTGGAATTAATGGGCACACCATCAACAATGTACAGGGGATAATTTCCATCGTTGCGCAGACTGTTCGTTCCGCGTATACGAATACTCGGCGCTAATCCGTTAATTCCGCTTCCTTGCTCTACTTCCACGCCGGGTATTCTGCCTTCTAAAGCCTGCAATGGACTCACAATGGGCTGCAGCTCGATTTCCTCAGAGGTCACCTTGGCTATGTTCCCTGTCCGCTCCCTTTCTTTTACCGTATAATACCCGGCATTGACCGTAACGGCACCCAGATCCATTACGTCCTCTTCCAGCACCAGGGAAAGTTCCGCCGAGCTTCCCACGGCAACCTCCAGTTTCTTGAACCCGATATAGCTCAGTATCAAAACATCGGAAGGGGCGGCCTCCAGGTAAAAGGTCCCTTTTTCATCCGAAAAAGTGCCACTTGAAGAACCTTTTATCCCTACGTTCACTCCCTGGATGGGAACGCCGTTGGAATCGGTGACCGTCCCCTTGATCCGATGCTGAATTAGTTTAAGGCTTGGGTTATTTGGACTTCCCCAAGCGTTGAATCCCAACGGGGTCAAAAAAATAAAAAGAATACAAATAAGTAATCCCCTTACCTTGTTTACAAAGGTATTTTTCATAAATTTGTTTTAGTTTGATTAAACTTGGTTTTAATTAAATCTACCCTCCGGTAACCTGTCAAAGTGATTGGAGGGTTCTTTATGCCATACATCAAAATGGTTTCAAGTTTTACTTGATTTTTATTTTATCGTAGGCATTCTGTTATTCATAAAAATCTTCATTAAAAGATATATCGCTAAGTATTTCCAGGCAGACACCCTACAAAATGTTGCCAATGATATTTTCAGGATTAGTTTCCACCTGGATATACCGTAACTAATTCAAATGTTTATCTCATAGGCATAATTATTTTCAATTAATATATAGACCACCACACCATAGCAAAGTGTATTAATAATACTAAAGGAATATCGTTGCATGACCGGATATCATGAATATGTGTAGACGTTCATTACAGGAGAAAAGAATTTTGGATTACCGGACACAATATTAAATAACTAATACTATAAATAAATTCTCATCAAAAAGAATTATCATGTCACTCCTGTAACATTTAACCCTAAACTGGGTTTTTAGGTTTCTTAGCAAAAAGAATATCAAACAAGCTAATAAATAATAATAAGGTAACAATGTTTGTTTCCTTCAAAAAGCATTGAGATTTATTTATCAAATAATAACAGTTATTATTGCTCATTGTAAGTAATAGATTACCATTCATTTGTTAAGTTTGATTAACAAAACCTTATGCAAATAAAAAATATTATAGATAAAATCAAAAAAAAAGGGGTTGATTAATATGTTTTTTGAGTTGACTTTTATATATTTGAAGAAATAAATTTGTAACATGACACAAACATATCTAAGACCAAAAAAATCCCATATCGGTCGAAATATTACGGCTCTTCGCAACCTAAAAGGGATAAAACAAGAAGCATTAGCAATAGAAACAGGAATTTCTCAATCTGAAATTTCTGCAATTGAGAATTCTGAGGAAGTTGAAGAAGAAAAATTGTCAAAAATCGCAAAAGCTCTGAATCTGACCCCGGAAGTGATTAAGGCTTTCGATGAAACATATGCGTTTTATAGTATAGACAACAAACTCGAAAATGTTGAAATAAAGGAGACTGCACATGGTATCCACCAAGTTTTCAGTCCTGTTGAAAAAGTTGTAGAACTCTATGAACGTTTATTAGCGAGCGAGAAAGAAAAAGTCGAAATACTTAAAAAAGCTCAACAAAAATAATATCAAAATAAATAATTATGCCTGATACCATTGCAAATACTCTAGTTTTACACAGAGGTAGAAAAATAGAAAGAGTTAGAAGACTTAGAGGTTGGACCCAGTCTGATTTAGGGGACAGAATGAATATAACAAAACAAGCGGTTTCTAAATTAGAACAATCTGAAAATATTAGTGACGAAAAGCTTAAGGACGTAGCTGTAGCTCTTGGAGTTACATTTGAAGGATTAAGAGACTTTAGCGAAGAAAAGGTTCTTTATAATACTAACAATTTTTATGAGAACAGCGGTGTCTCAGCTACCAATATCGCAGCGAATATAGAAACTATAAACAACCCTTTAAAAGAAACAATCGAGATGTTTGAGCGACAATTAGAAGTCGTTCGTAAGGAACTTATAAACATATTAAAGAACAAGTAAGGATAAATACTGTATTCCCGCTCATATTAAATCTTACGCTAAGTACTATCAGAACCGTTTCAGGTGATTGTATAAAAAACGAAACCCGCTAGTTTGAATTTCTTCAGGGACTACCGGGAATAAGATAGAACAAAGATAACAAACAATAATGTATTACACATACAAACTCAATCATTCATATACCCATAATAAACTCGTTGCAGAACTCGGCTTTGGCTTTTGGAGGTTCATGTTTGCACAACACCAATATCGTGCTACCGGAAGAAATCTCTTAAATATTTTTCCTACTAAACCTACAAGTTCTGCTACTAACCAATATAATAATAAATATATTTTTAACCGTTTAGCAGAAATAAACGGCCTAAGAAATAGAATTGCTCATCATGAACCTATTTGTTTTCAGCCAAATCAAACAATAAAAAGTACGACATACGTAAGACAGCATTATTCACTAATCCGCCAACTATTTCAATGGATGAATATCGATGAATCGGCATTATTATATGGTCTGGATCATATTAATACTGTGTGTAACAGAATTGACAATTTGTAGTGAATCTTAACCATGTAGTGGTTGGCAAATATTGAAACTGTAAATAACCCCTTAAAAAAGACAATTGAAATGTTTCAGAGACAATTAGAAGCGGTTCTTAAAGGTGCACATCAAAGAAAAATGATAAAACTATCATCACTCCAAAAGAAAAAGGAGCAATAGCTATTACACAAGAAAAAGAGCAACAGGATTATATCCTGACCGTCTTTGAACAAATGATGAAAACCATTTCTTATACAGCACTTATTCAAGATTACAAGATAGAATCTTTTCCCGTTGAAGATCTGGATAAAAGCGATGAGTTTGCGGAAAAGAAAATACTTTTTTATGCCAATGCTATTGAAACGTTTAACGGAAAACATCACGATAAAATTGTTTATGAAATGATTGTGGAGGTAAATGAAGATGAAATTTTAAATAAAGAGCCAAAATTAATATGCCTTTGTGATAAAAAGGGAAGATTAATATGGCCCGGAACCGGTTCAATATTTCCAAATAAACCTAGTTTGATCAATAGGGCAAACAAAATTAAAAAAAGCGGTGATTTTGATAAAAACAAGTCTAGTTGTTTTTAAACCACTATGCTGCATATATCTATTACAGCAATCTTTTGAGTTAAAAATTTAACCGATAAATAAAATTATGCTAAGTTATATGATGTAATTGATGGGACGGATACTACATATCTATAAAGGTTTTGATCAGATATTTATATGATGATTACCTTGCAAAATATATAAAATAAAAAATCCTTTGAAAAAAATTCCAAAGGATTTTCATTATAAATAGAGAGCTATTCTCTTATTAAAATTGAAACATTAATAAGAACTCATTTGTGTTTCCTGAATTGGCCAATTCTTCTCTTGTACTCATTTCATATGCATATCCAACAGTGAAATGTTTTGCTATTTTAAAGTTTGCCAGTCCTGCATAAGCTCGATCGGTGCGATACATAGCTCCAATTTCAAAAACTTCATTAAAAGAAATCATGGTATTAACATCTAATGATATAGGTGCTCCTGCAACATAACGTGTCATAATTGAAGGTTTAAGCTTCAAGTTAGTCACATCATTTAATAAAAAATCATATCCGACAGAACCATACATATGTGGTCGTGAGGAAGCTGAAGTTAGGATTCCGTCTTCATTCTCAGATCGCTCTGTAGATAATAGTCTAGGAATAGACAAGGAAGCATACCAATTATTTCCTTTTATCAACAACCCTACTCCAATATTCGGATTGAAGTTGGAAATTGATGCTATACTAGGATCCGCCATAACATTATAAGTTTCCAGTCCCTCTGTATTTACACTGTAGAAATCTCCTCCTGCTTTCAGCCCCAAATAGAGGTCTAATTGATCCTTAAGCTTAAGTCGGTAGGAAAAATCAATAGATGTGAATGTTTCACTCTCCACAAAAGTATTACTATTTATAACTGTTACTCCTAATCCGATTTTTTCTCCAACTGAAGTTGAAAATGAAACCGTTTGAAGTGTCGGTGCATCTTTAATATCGGTCCATTGTTGACGGATACTGGACTTTATTAAAGTTTGTCCATTTACACCCGTATAAGCTGGATTGAATAAATTTATTTGATATCTGTAGTTGGTTATAATCTCTTCTTGTTGAGCATATATACAACTACTGACTATACATAGTATTCCAAATACTATATTTCTTAATTTTTGCATCTTATATATTTTATATTCCTGATTATCTTGTTAAATACAGCCAACCTTCATAATCGATTTGTCCTGTTCCTTCCAGATCAATTTGAAAGTAGTATGAACCTGATTCAGGAAGTTTTTCTTTATAATTATTATAGTGACCGTCCCAATCGTTCTGATAATTTCTGGCTTTAAACACTTCCTTACCCCAACTATTAAATACATGCACTATTGAATTGGGATAATTCTCAATATTATAGATAACCCAAGTATCATTAATACCATCACCATTGGGTGTAAATGCCTGAGAAGCATTTAAATCTATTGTGTCACAAATATCTCCGAGCCCGTCTCTGTCTCTATCCTCCTGACCTGGATTATACTGTAAAGGACAATTATCAACAGTATCTAAAACCCCGTCATTATCATCATCATCATCTAATACATCTCCTATTCCATCATTATCCGTATCCAACTGATCGCTATTGGGAATTTCAATTGCGTTGTCAAGATCATCCATAATTCCATCTCCATCTTCATCTCGCTGACTTGGAGCACAACCCCATTGATTCACCCCTGATCCAACCGGTGAGTTTGGACACAAATCAATGTCATCCGGAATTCCATCTTTATCTGAATCTATAACATTGTTATAGGGATCATCATCATCGGAATTTAATAATCCATCTCCATCAATATCAGGATCCGTGTTATCCCCGGTGCCATCACCATCGGTATCGGTATCCTCAGTAGGATCATAAGGGAAGGCATCCTTTTCATTTGGAGTTCCGTCTCCGTCGATATCAGTATCCGTGTTATCTCCCGTGCCATCACCATCAGTGTCTGTATCCTCCGTAGGATCAT
>NZ_JAZEUN010000045.1:0-5215 GCF_037029175.1 Galbibacter sp. PAP.153
TTCATGTCTACAAGATCGGACTTGGAATAAAAAATTGCATATTTGGCCGTTATGGTGCTTTTTTGGTTGGAATCGTCGTAAAAAACCACATGGACCCCTTTGGGAAATTCCTGAAACGGAAAGGTTTGATTGGTATAATCTTCATATAAAGGTCCGCTTACCACTGCTTTTAATTTAGTGGAATCGGTATATTTTAGCACAAAATCTTCAGCAACGCCAACGGGCATCTTATTCTGTGCGGTCATTTTTTGCACTTCCTTTAAATTACCTTCACATGAAAAAAACATTGTCACAGCAATAACTGTGACAATGTTCAATAATCTATATTTTAACTTTTGTTGCATCTTATAAGCTAGGAACTTTTACACTTCCACCAACCCAACAGCTAAACTGGATTGTTTTTCCGGCCATACCAGAGCTAAAGATATCTTGCTTGCTTGGTGCCCTACCTTCGTAACTTGCGGCAGTTTGAGCGGCTTTGCTACTTAACGATGGGTCTACCTGGCCTGCTTTCCTGGCAACTTGCGCTGCTTTCCAGTAAATGGCCCTCTTCTCAAAAGAAGTACTACCACAATCGTTGGCGCTATTTGCATATAGCCCGGCCAAGATTAAGTAAGGCGTACCATTTGCAGGGTTTAACTGCAACGCCTCGTTACAATATTGTCTAGCAGTAGACTTTTGCCCTTTTTTGGCTGCTTTATTAGCAATGTTCGTGAGTTTTTTTGATTTCTTGATAGGGTCTGTTTCCAAATCTACAGACTGCTTGTAAAACTCCAATGCTTTTGAACTATTTCCTTGTTCTTCATACAAAGAACCCAAATAGTATTTTGAACTTGCCGATGGCTCTATTTTATCAAGCGCTTCTACTAGTTTTACGAAAAGTGGATCGCCTGTACAGTCTTTTGAATCCATTCTTCCTGCGGCGCTCTTTAACCAATTGGCATCGGTTTTGTGGGCTTCGAAATTCTTTTGGTACAGAGGGATTAAGTTATCGCAATCTGCCAATTTACCTAGCTTGGCATCGATACTACCACTTATTTTTTCGTAGTTTTCACCATTTTTCCTTGCGGCATCAAGCACTTTTTTCTCCTTACTTGTCAAGGTACCCGCGTCTTCTTTTTCTACGTATTTTACAATAGTTTCACCAAGTTCTTGGTTTTCCTCTGCAATTTTACCTGTTACGGCGTCGTAGGTATCAAATACTTCCTGAAGGTCTTTTTTCCCGGCGGCATTCATGTCTACCAATGTAGAGAAGTACAGGTATAATGCCTTAGGATTTTTAAATTCTTCTGGATTGTTTTTAAATGCTTTGTCCAAAAGGTCGTATATCTCTTGATCTGTACCTATTTTGTTATCATATTTTAACAAGGCAAGATCTATCAAGCTACCTGTTTCGGTATATCTTTTAGGAAAGTTTTTATATGATGTTGCATACAGATCTTCCAACATGGCGATGTATGTATCTTTGTTTGCCGGATCTTTTTCCAGCTTATCTTTCAAGATTCGCTCTCCGTACAAATATGTTGCATAGTGCAGTGTTGGACAATTTTCGTATACCATTTTCCATGGTTCGTAAGCGGCATCGTAATTCTTTACTTTCGCGTGTTCTGCAAAAATCGATAGGTTTTGTGGACATTCCGGGTTTTGAGCCTGCCCGAAAGTAGCAAAAGCAACCCCTAGAACACCAACCAGTATTGAAATCTTCTTTCTCATTTATTTAATTTTATAGGTTAACGTATTATTTTTTTTATTTTTTATCTTATGTAATTTGGTCTAAACCATCTGTCGTTTAACGACAAACTTATAAAAACATTAAAATAGTTTTCTTCCACGCGACCTAAATAAGTGCTTCCTTTTTTCCCAAACTCAACACCTACATTGGCATTGGAGAAACCATTCATTGGCAAACCTAATCCAAAAGACATGCCAAAGTCGTGCACGGGGACATTATTTACCAATAAGCCAGTTTTTTCATTTCTAACACCAATCCTATAAGTTATTCTTTTCCAGTAACTTGTAAAAGAATCGTAATCGGGCGTCCAAAATGCTCCGGCGGAGAATCTTTCTCCATCTTCATAGGCACCGTTAACAGGGTTTACAAAATCGTTTTTAAACTCGCTACTGTTTATATATTCAAATTCACCACCTATAAACCAAGTGTATTTTTTACCCACTCCTAAACCAACGGTATACGACTCGGGTAAATGCAAATACGTGGAATTAAGTCCATACTTTGCTAAATCGACTTCATAAAACCCATTTACACTAGCAGGAACAGTGGTTACTATTCTTGAATTACTTGAAGTAATTTTTGTGGCTGGGGTATAACCTATTAAAGACTTTAAGCTTAAAGCATCTGTTAATTCTGCGTCGTAATTTAAGGAAAAATTAAAATCAAATCCACTATATTCCGATTCATTTCTAATTCTGCTTCCATATTGTATGCCTTCATATTGATAAACGGCGGTATTTGTAACCTTTCCAAAGTTAAAATTTGCCTTGGCCCCGATACTGAAATTTTTCAAAAAGTTATATCCAAAAGCCAAATGTGCCTTGTTAAGGCCTCCTTCTCCATCGTAGAGGCTAGATTTGGCAGGCGATGCCGTTTCGTCTATAGATTGCACTTTATAACCTACGGAAGTATATGGTATTAGCCCAAAGCTCATCCCCATATTGTTCCCCAGCGGAATACCCAGCACCAAATAATCAAAAGTTACATCGGATGCACTTTCACTGGCATCTACAGTTTTTAGGCTCGACGAGTTGTAACTTCCGGCAACCGAGAAAGTGGTTAAGCGCAATTTTCCCAAAGATGCGGGGTTCATTACGTTTAAATGGATACTATCAGTATAAACACTAATCCCTCCCATTGACCGGTTTTCTGCCGTCCCTTTAAAACGTTGATCGCCGGTTCCGTAAAAAGAATAAGGGGACACACTTCCTTCCTGTGCAAAACTGTAACTACAAATAAACAATACAGCTACAATAAAAATCTGTTTAATCATTAGTGTTTGTTGAGTTCTAAAATATAATTAATTCCCTCTAAGAGGAAATTCGGATGGGCAAATATGCTACTTTTTAATCTTTTAGACAAAAAATGACTATCTCCACCTGTTAAAATAACTGTTAAATCTTTAAATCTTTCTTGATATTGTAGGATTGTAGCTTCAATTTCGTTAACAGAACCATTCACTGCGCCAGAAATCATACAGCCTTTAGTGGAGTTTCCTATAAAATCGATAAACTCTAATGAGTCTATAAGTGGTAAATTGGCCGTAAAAGTATGCATTGCCTTTAATCTCATATGCAACCCGGGGGCAATGGCACCGCCGTGGTACACTCCTTTTTTATCAATAAAATCGTAGGTAATACAGCTTCCGGCATCTATAACAAGGCAGTTTTCGCCTTTGTATTTGTAATAAGCGGCCGCTATGAGCGCTATCCTGTCCATTCCTAAGGTATTGGGCGTGGCATATGCATTTTTAAACGGTACTTTGGTGTTGGCACCTAGCACCGATACCGGAGCAAATACCGACAATGCCTTTGTTTGTAAATGCGACAGTTTCCCTACGGAAGAAACCATTATTTGCTTTACGGAAGGGTAACTTTGGAACAGTTTTGAAATTTTATTTATAAAAGTTCCTTCTGATGATTTTTCCACCACCAGCAACCTATCTTCTTTGAAAACAGCTATTTTGACAAACGAGTTCCCTACATCGATTATTAAATTCATTGTTAAATTTTAAAGTTGTAAATTTACGAAACCGATTTTTTTAAAAATTGTTTTGCAAATATTAAATTTGCATCTATATTTGCACCCGCAATCAAGCAACTGAGCATTTCTGCTTATCCCGACAGCTATTGGAAGGTAAAGCAAAAGAAACAAAAGTTTTAGGTTGCGATTTGATATTGACTGGTGCCTTAGCTCAGTTGGTAGAGCAAAGGACTGAAAATCCTTGTGTCCCTGGTTCGATTCCTGGAGGCACCACCATAAAGATCCGTAAACACCTAAAAACAAAGGTTTTACGGATTTTTTATTTGAATTGGTGGCAAATAAGGTGGCAAATAAGAAAAATTATAACCTCATTTAGTCAATCCCCAACTTATCTTTTATTTGAAATTCATAAAGATTAATTAAGTCCATATAACTTATTTCTCCCAATTCCAATGCCTTGTGTTTTCTGTAATTCCAATAAAGGTTAAATATACCCGGAGATAAATGGACATCTATAATATGTTTCTTCCCTTCAAAAGAATGCCGAATGTCTTCAACATAAAAATAATCTCTCCCCATTTTAGCCTTTAAGAACGGGATAGTTATATTTTCACCTACTCTTGGTAGGCATTCCATCTTTTTACATTTAAAACAGGCACTCTTTTTATTACTATTTAACCAAAAGAATATTTCTAATTTCCCGAATTGAAATTCAAAACCACTCTCGTAGTCATATAGATATTCGTACATTTCCTCTATTTGTTTTCGAACATGATAGCTTTTCAATCCAGTTTCAGCTTCAATTTCCTTTAATGTCGGGATACTCAAATTATCATCATTGTAAAAATCCTTGCTTAAAAGAAAACTCAAAAGCTTTTGGTATCTGGGATTATCATCAAATGCAATGGACACTTGTTCAGGTATCGCTAAAAGGTCTAATAATGTTCTTTTTATTGAAATTTTATCTTCCATGTTAATGCAGCTTTTTGATTTCTTTGAAATTAGCAAAATTAAAAATCCCACTAAAGCCAAAAAAAAGAAAAAATAAAAGGAAGGGGAAATAAAAACTCTGGCGCAACAGTCCATGAATATCGGAGAAACATTCATGTCTTTTTTCTGGTAATTCTACAGTACTTCTTTTTAGAGAGGCGACAAAATAGCTATACCTTTAAATGACCTCTCCGGATCAGGATGATAAACAGATGCACGAGAGATTGTGCCTTGAATTCCTTTTTCAGTTTTTGAAGCTCCTTTTCAACAGTGCTCAAACTATTTGGTACAATCTCCCTACGTTTCAAATATGCTGATACTTCCGGCTGTGTATACCCATCAGCCATTTTCTTCACAATCAATTTCTGTACTCTGGTCATTTTATTGATCTAACTTCAAACTTTCATTTCTACCTATATAAATATGAAGTATTTTTAGAAATATCTCATAAAATTTTAATATTTCTTCTTTTAAATATGCATTATAGTATTATATATAATACTATAATTA
>NZ_JAZEUN010000046.1:0-4623 GCF_037029175.1 Galbibacter sp. PAP.153
TTTCATTACAGTCCAAACGTGGTCTCGGTTTTTTTATAGTTTTAGAAGCAGAAAATTTTTTCTTTATCTCATTTTCCAAACCATTGATATCTTTTATGTTCCCCATAATGACCAATGCCATTAAATCTGGACGGTACCAATCGTTATAAAACCGTATCAAACGCTTATGTTCAAAGGTGTTAATATGATGAGCATAATCTTTGGGGAACTTTCCCCCGCATCCCATTAATCTCGAATCCAAAATATGGTTCATGCTGGTTACGGAAGTCTTCCCTCCCCTAAATTCGGATTCATCCAAAAACGGAGAACGTTCGCTATCTATATAGATCGGTTTAAATTCTAAATCCCAAATAATATCCCGAAATAAGCGAAAAGATACTGTTTGAGCTTTATGGTTATGATTTGGAAGAATAAACCTAAACTCTGTATATTCCCCTGATGTCAGTGCATTAATGGCATTTGGCTTAATACCTAATTGATTGAACAATTCCGATCCATACAGCATTCTAGTCGATATGTGCTTGCCTGCTTTTAACGCTATATGTTCCATAAAATGTGCAAACTCATATTGATCCGGGTCTTCCTGGTTAAACCCGGCCTTAACAATAAGCCTCATGTCTATTTCTTTAGATGCAGTATTAATGGATTTGATATAATAAGTAAGCCCATTGGGTAATCTCCCGTATCGTATACCGGGATCTAAGGGTATGGTATCCCGATAGGTCAATGAATACATCGGAAGAGAGCTCCAAATGAAAACATTAATAAGTAATTTGAAAAAAATATCTTTTATGATCTGATCCTTCATAATATTCAGCTGAATTTAATATCCATTATTTTGTGTCAGGTTCGGGTTTTTACTTATTTCGCCCTCCGGTATGGGATATAATGCATCCAGGTCCTGCCAGGATGTTTTTATGGGGCTTAACACGGTTGATATCCTTCCGGTACGTTTTAAATCCAACCATCGATGCCCCCACTCGGTAAACAGTTCCCTTCTTCGCTCGGTACTTATAGAGTCTAACAAGGCCTTTTGATCGATTCCGGGAGCTATATTTGAAATTAAGCTTAGATTAGCCCGTTCCCTGATCCTGTCCAGATCAGCTATAGCTCCAAGCAATTTACCCTGATGTGTACGCGCTTCACATCGTATAAGATATTGTTCGGCAAGTCTTAACACCATGGAGTATTCTGTAATCTCTCCAGAAGAAGCATATTTTACCTTGTATTTAAAAGGATGGTAAAATGTATTGCTTTCTGTAGAAAAGGTATGTATCCAACTAGTGAGTCGAGCGTCTTCCTTAGAGAAGGATTCCACAAAATTGTTTGATAACGAAACTGGTGTAGCGTAATTAGGGTTTTCTAATATAATAAACAGGTTGCCTTCTTTAGTATGTGCCAACGAGGATCCAGAGCCTATTGGGGATATCTGCCAAATGGCTTCTTTGCTATTGGCCAAAAAAACCCGACCCATATCATCCAAAAGTTCGTAGGTTTGAGATTCCAAAATAACTTGGTTGCTCAAAGTTTCGGCACGATCCCAATTCCCTTTGTATAAATGCACCCTTGCCAGTAAAGCCATAGCAGTAAACTTATTGGCTCGTGTACGTTCACCGTCTTTATAGGTATTCCCCAAAACAGCTACAGCATTCTCCAAGTCGTCTATCATGAGGCTGTATATTTCATCTATAGTATTTCTCGATGCCAAGGCATTTTTCCGGTAATCCGGGGTTAGTATCAATGGAACTTCGCCATATAAATTAACGAGGTAGAAATACACGAAGGCACGTACAAACCGTACTTCTCCCGTTAGTTGAACTTCCATTTCTGCCGAGACCCCCTCAGATTTTTGCAAACCGTCCAATACGGCATTGCACATGTAAACAATGTTGTATGCGCTGGACCAGAGATTGAGGTTGGAAGAATTTTGAATAGAAATTTTATTTTGTTCGTATTCAATCAAGTCATCGTCCAATATGATGGTCCGAAGGTTATCTGCAGATAGCCCTGCCAGCACTTGGGTCGAATTTCTTCCGCCTCCTGAAAAATAAGACCGAAACAATTCATTATATATGCCCACTACGGCACTGTTTGCCGTAGTGTTATCATTAAAAACAGTCTCACTCACAATTTTATGATCCGGGATTTCTACATCAACAAAATCTTCACAGGAAGAAAGTAAACTACAAATCAGGACAAAAAGTGTCTGATACAGATAAATATCGAATAATTTAAATTTCATGTCGTTAGTGTTTAAAGGTTTAATTGGATTCCACAAGTAACCGTTTGTAATGGGGGCAAGACTTGTCCCCCTTGGGGATCCAAACCGTTATAATCTGTAATTGTAAATAGGTTTTGAGTATGTACAAATAGGGTGCATTTCTGAATTTTATACCTATTTAAAATACTAGGCGGAAGTTGGTAGGACAAAGACAACGTTTTTAATCTTAAAAAAGAGGCATCACCAATGGCAAGGTTACTTTTTATAGCATTGGAGTAAGCCCGGTTTGCTGTGGTCAATTGCGATAATTTTTGAATACCAGTGACATTTTCACTTCCCGTCCAGGCATTAAGTACATCGGTCGATTTATTTCCATAAGTTCCCGGAGCAGTTAGTGCAGCTAAATGAGTGTAATTATCTTGCTTTATGAACTCGAACAGGAATTGTAATGAAAGCCCTTTATAAACAATGTTATTACTAATTCCCCCATAATATTTCCTGTCAAGGTTTTTTATAATGGCACGATCATCAAAATTATATTTGCCGTCTTCATTGAGGTCCCTTACCTTATATAGCCCGGTTTTAGGGTCAATACCGTCATATTGATAGAGCAGGGCGATGTTTAACGGCTGTCCTACCTTATATTTATTCCTGTATGAAGTTTGATCGAGACTTTTAAATGCTACTAATTCCGTTTCAGGAAAAGTAAGGTTTAAAAAGGTCTGCCAGCTAAAGTCTTTAACATTGAAATTAATTGTGGATAGCTCTATCTCCCATCCCGTATTCTGAACGGTTGCGGGAAGGTTGGCTTGAACGGAAGTAAAACCTGTTATCGCAGGAAGAGGATACCCGACCAGTTGATTTGATGACCTATTTTTATACCAGCTAATGCCTAAATTTATGCGATCCCTAACGAACCCCAATTCAAGTGCCGTTTCTAATTTCTTATTAACTTCCCATGAGTAATCGGGATTGGTAAGTTGCGTGGGGTACAACCCTCTAGGGCCAGGAGTGGGCTGGTAAGTATCCAGATAACCATAATCGGGTATCTGGTCACTTCCGGTGGTTCCATAACTTCCCCTTAACTTCCCAAAGCTTAAAAAAGGAAGGAGTCTTTTAATAAGCCCTTCTTCGGAGAATATCCAGGCGCTGCCAACGGCACCGAAATTGGCAAAACGTTTATCAGGCCCAAACCGGGAAGAACCATCCCTTCTGCCAGTTAGGTTGATAAAATATTTTTTATCCCAATTTGCCCCCAACCGGCCAAAAATGGCATTATAATTATATTCAATATTTTCATTTGCTTGCACCTGGACCTGATCAGCAGCGGCCAGGTTTCCCATCAAATTCTCATCACTATAACCGGTCCCCACCGAAAGTAAAAGATCGTTTTGACTATTTTGAAAGGTAAAACCTGCTAATGTCCTTAAATTAAATTTTCCAAAATTTCGTTCATATTGGATCTGAGGCTCAATGATCCATGATAGCCTTTTGACAAGTGAGTGGGTAGAAGATGAATTCACCACATCCCAATATATGGGATTGTAAGCCAATTTAGGTGTTTTAATGACCTCTTCGTTATTGAGGCTGGAATATCCTAAACTTGCTTTTAACTTCAATCCCTTCATGAACTCATAGGAGGCCCCCATATTAGATAGAAGACTGTTGGTTTTAATTTCCTGGGGTTTATATAACTCGGAAAAAGGATTTCCCCATATCCAATCTGTCCAATTCAGACTACCATCCCCATTATATATGGCAGGGCCGTTTGGGGGTAATGTTAAGGCATAATTTATTAAATTAACACTGTTAAATAACGTGTTATTGTCTATACCATAATTTATAGATAAATTGATATGAAACTTTTGATTTATGGAACTATGATTTAAGCTTAAATTTGCTGTAAACTTGTTATATCCAAAATCTCCAGGAAAAACCGTACCCTCTTTATGATAAGATCCGCCCAACAAAAAAGAGGTGGTCTCGTTCCCACTGGATATTGCCAAATTCGTATCGGTCACCTCCGATGCTCCTCCAAAAAATACATCTTGCCAATCTGTATAACGCTGTTGGTCCTCCCACAATAAGTCAGGGGCATTTCGTTGGGTAGGTTCAACCCCGTCATTTTCGAATGCCTTTTTTCGCATAGCTATATATTGCGGGGTATTTAATAGTTTCATTCTGTTAGGAACAATTGAGATTCCCGAATATAGTTTAGTCTCAAATCGAAGTTTTCCATCATTTCCATGCCCCTTCTTGGTAGTTATCAGCACTACTCCATTAGCACCCCGGGATCCATAAATAGCCGTGGCATCGGCATCCTTTAAGATTTCTATAGTCTCAATGTTTGACAGGTTTAATGAGCTAAGAGGGTCGATACCGGCCACGTCAGTTAATGCCCC
>NZ_JAZEUN010000047.1:0-3335 GCF_037029175.1 Galbibacter sp. PAP.153
TGAAAGTTCATTGACATATTGAGATAAAGAGATACGAGAGAAAAAAAGAATCTTAAGTAAAGAGGGCCTTCCCGCCGCACGGGCGGGGCGGCCCGAGGACAGGATAAAAGAGCAAAAAGTACAATAAGCTGTATAAGGGCGCATGGGGGATGCCTGGGCTCCCAGAGGCGATGAAGGACGCGATAAGCTGCGAAAATCCGCGGGTAGTGGCACATACACTTTGATCCGCGGGTATCCGAATGGGGCAACCCACCACGCTGAAGGCGTGGTATCCCGAACTAGTTTCGGGAGGCGAACCTGCCGAACTGAAACATCTAAGTAGGCAGAGGAGAAGAAAACAAGAGTGATTCCGCCAGTAGCGGCGAGCGAACGCGGAACAGCCCAAACCGTGCCTGTTACGGCAGGCGCGGGGTAGTAGGACTGCGGGATTCGGTGCGTTATGAATTGGAACTGTTTGGAAAGACAGACCGTAGGGGGTGATAGTCCCGTACAAGAAAAGACCGTTACCGATAGCAGTATCCTGAGTAGTGCGGGGCACGTGAAACCCTGTACGAATCGGGCGGGACCATCCGCCAAGGCTAAATACTCCTGGGAGACCGATAGTGTACCAGTACCGTGAGGGAAAGGTGAAAAGAACCCCGAACAGGGGAGTGAAACAGATCCTGAAACCATGCGCCTACAAGCGGTCGGAGCCCTGAACTTGTTTCAGGGTGACGGCGTGCCTTTTGCATAATGAGCCTACGAGTTACTTTTACCAGCGAGGTTAAGGTGTTCGGCACCGGATCCGCAGCGAAAGCGAGTCTTAACAGGGCGCTTGAGTTGGTAGTAGTAGACGCGAAACCGTGTGATCTACCCATGGGCAGGGTGAAGCTGTGGTAACGCACAGTGGAGGCCCGAACCCGTTGACGTTGAAAAGTCTTGGGATGACCTGTGGGTAGGGGTGAAAGGCCAATCAAACTCGGAAATAGCTCGTACTCCCCGAAATGCATTTAGGTGCAGCGTGCACATAGTTTTATAGAGGTAGAGCTACTGATTGGATGCGGGGGCTTCACCGCCTACCAATTCCCGACAAACTCCGAATGCTATAAAACGTTTGTGCGCAGTGAGGGCATGGGTGCTAAGGTCCATGTCCGAGAGGGAAAGAACCCGGACCACCGGCTAAGGTCCCCAAGTGCATGCTAAGTTGGACAAACGCGGTCCGGTTGCTCAGACAGCTAGGATGTTGGCTTGGAAGCAGCCATTCATTTAAAGAGTGCGTAACAGCTCACTAGTCGAGCGACCGGGCATGGATAATAATCGGGCATAAGCATGCCACCGAAGCCGTGGTCCCGACGTCGAGTCGGGAGGTAGGGGAGCATTCCAAAGGGGCAGAAGGCCTGCCGCGAGGCGGGCTGGACCGTTTGGAAAAGAAAATGTAGGCATAAGTAACGATAATGCGGGCGAGAAACCCGCACGCCGAAAGACCAAGGTTTCCCCGGCTATGCTAATCAGCCGGGGGTCAGTCAGGGCCTAACGCGGACCCGAAAGGGGCAGTGGATGGACAACAGGTTAATATTCCTGTACCCGCACATAGATAAAAGTGACGGAGCAGCGGACATGGTGCGTGCTGACGGAATAGCACGTTGAATCCCGCGCGAGCGGGAGATAGTACGCCAAGGCTACGGCCGCGGCGATAACCCATGGTAGCGGCTTCCAAGAAAAGCGATATGTGCGGCCTGTACCGTAAACCGACACAGGTGGTTGGGATGAGTATTCTAAGGCGCTCGAGAGATTCATGGCTAAGGAACTAGGCAAAATAGACCTGTAACTTCGGGAGAAAGGTCGCCACGCCTTTGGCGTGGCCGCAGTGAAAGGGTCCAGGCGACTGTTTATCAAAAACACAGGGCTCTGCTAAATCGAAAGATGACGTATAGGGCCTGACACCTGCCCGGTGCCGGAAGGTTAAGGGGAGATGTTAGCTTCGGCGAGGCATCGAACTGAAGCCCCGGTAAACGGCGGCCGTAACTATAACGGTCCTAAGGTAGCGAAATTCCTTGTCGGGTAAGTTCCGACCTGCACGAATGGTGTAACGATCTGGACACTGTCTCGGCCATGAGCTCGGTGAAATTGTAGTATCGGTGAAGATGCCGATTACCCGCTGTGGGACGAAAAGACCCCGTGCACCTTTACTATAGCTTCGTATTGACTTTGGACAAGTGATGTGTAGGATAGGTGGGAGGCCTTGACCGCGTACCGCCAGGTACGTGCGAGCCGTTGTTGAAATACCACCCTTTGCTTGTTCGGAGCCTAACCCCGTTTTCCGGGGGACATTGCGTGGTGGGTAGTTTGACTGGGGTGGTCGCCTCCAAAAGAGTAACGGAGGCTTCTAAAGGTCCCCTCAGCACGCTTGGTAACCGTGCGCAGAGTGCAATGGCACAAGGGGGCTTGACTGGGAGACCCACAAGTCGATCAGGTACGAAAGTAGAGCATAGTGATCCGGTGGTTCCGCATGGAAGGGCCATCGCTCAAAGGATAAAAGGTACGCCGGGGATAACAGGCTGATCTCCCCCAAGAGCTCACATCGACGGGGGGGTTTGGCACCTCGATGTCGGCTCGTCACATCCTGGGGCTGGAGAAGGTCCCAAGGGTTGGGCTGTTCGCCCATTAAAGTGGCACGCGAGCTGGGTTCAGAACGTCGTGAGACAGTTCGGTCTCTATCTACAGTGGGCGTTAGAAATTTGGGTGGACCTGACTCTAGTACGAGAGGACCGAGTCGGACCAACCGCTGGTGCAGCTGTTGTCCCGCCAGGGGCACCGCAGCGTAGCTATGTTGGGAAGGGATAAGCGCTGAAAGCATATAAGCGCGAAACCCGCCACGAGATGAGATTTCTTTAAAGGGCCGTGGGAGACGACCACGTCGATAGGCCACAGGTGCAAGGGCAGTAATGTCCGCAGCCGAGTGGTACTAATAGCCCGTAGGCTTATGTACGCCAGTCCCCCGCCTTGGCAAAGGGCGGGGGGCGCCAACTCTTTTTTTTTACGTCCCGTTCCAGGGTGCTTTTTCGAAAACGCGTTCTTTATCTCGATATGTTAACTTATAGGCAGCGAAGCTGCAGTTAAAAAGTTACAAGTATAAAGTTGAAGGTGTTCTATTGCTTTATAGACTTTCTACATGAGAACTTTGTGACTAACAGTTTAAGGTGGTTACAGCGACGGGGCTCACCTCTTCCCATTCCGAACAGAGCAGTTAAGCCCGCCAGCGCCGATGGTACTACGCAAGTGGGAGAGTAGGTCGCCGCCTTCTTTTGAGCCCCGATGCCCGGACGGACATCGGGGCTTTTTTTTGCCCTTTTTTT
>NZ_JAZEUN010000048.1:0-2182 GCF_037029175.1 Galbibacter sp. PAP.153
AAAAAAGAGACTATCCTTTTTGGACAGCCTCTTTTAAATGTTATATTGTTTTTATAAGGATTATTGGCTCCTTTTAATCTTAAAATTCCTCAACGGTGTAGCCTTGGGAATAGCCGGTTCCAAGAAATAATTTTTTAATCGCAATCCACTTTCTTAAGTGCTTGTTCGTCCATAAAGTTTATTTTGGAATTTTCCTTAAAAATAAATTTTCCATTTTTCTCAAGTGTTTCACCGTACCCCGGAACATAAGAATTTCCCTTTTTCATAAAAATGACTTCCCGAATGGAAGTAGTTCCTTCAGCCATAAAATTATAATCTGCTTTTAAAATATCACCGTTAATTTTTCCGGATAATGTGCCATGACTTTTATCTTTTTCATAAAACTTATAGGCCAAAGTCCCGGTAATAGAATCGTTTTCCTGCTCTAACATCATTTGGATGGAGTCTTTCCCTTTTACATACAAATAGCAAGTAACTTCTGGAAGGTTATCAATAATTTCATCTGTAGAAATTTGTTCTAATTCCCTTATTTCTTCTTTTTTGGGTTCTTTTTTACAAGCTGTAAATGCTAAAATGCTTAAAATTAATATGATTTTTCCTGAATACTTCATTGTTGAATATTGTTTGGATTGCTACTTCTGTGTTTAAAGAATTTAAAATGAAATTAATAAAAAAAGCTGCATGAAAGTAATTTCAAACAGCTTTTCTTATTTTATACAACTGGAATAGGCCTATTTTAGGCCACCGACCATATCTTCGGGTTTAACCCATTCATCAAATTCTTCGTTGCTAACATACTTTAAGGCCAATGCAGCTTCTTTTAAAGTAGTCCCTTCTTCATGAGCTTTGTTTGCAATTTCGGCAGCCTTATAATATCCTATTTTGGTATTTAAGGCCGTTACAAGCATTAATGAATTGTTTACCAGCTCGTTAATGCGTTTGGTATTGGGTTCTATTCCGTTGGCACAATGTTCTTCAAAGCTTATACATGCATCGCCGATAAGCCTTGCCGATTGCAAAAGGTTTGCGGCCATCATTGGTTTAAATACGTTAAGTTCGTAATGACCTTGAGTTCCGCCAACGCTTATGGCTACGTCGTTACCCATTACTTGTGCGCAGACCATGGTCAAGGCTTCGCATTGGGTCGGATTTACTTTTCCGGGCATGATCGAGCTTCCGGGCTCATTGGCCGGGATTATAATTTCGCCAATACCGCTTCTTGGTCCCGAAGCCATTAACCTGATATCATTGGCAATTTTATTCAATGAAACCGCCAATTGCTTTAGGGCACCGTGTGTTTCCACCAAAGCATCATGTGCGGCCAAGGCTTCAAATTTATTGTCTGCCGATTTAAAAGGGTGTTCCGTAAATTTAGCAATAAATTCGGCTACACGTTTTGCATACCCTTTCGGGGTATTTAAACCAGTTCCAACGGCTGTACCGCCCAATGCCAGTTCAGATAAATGTTCTAAAGTATTATTAAGGGCTTTTAACCCGTGATCCAGTTGAGAAACATAACCTGAAAACTCTTGCCCCAATGTTAGGGGCGTAGCATCCATAAGGTGTGTTCTCCCTATTTTTACTACTTCTTTAAATTCTGCAGATTTCTTTTTTAAGGTATTTCTAAGTTGTGTAACCCCTGGAATGGTATTTTCTACTACCATTTTGTAGGCGGCTATATGCATTCCTGTTGGAAAGGTATCGTTGGAAGATTGCGACTTGTTGACATCATCGTTTGGCTGAAGTGTTTTTTCGCCTTCGCCAATTTTTTTGCCTGCCAATTGGTGTGCACGGTTAGCAATAACTTCATTCACATTCATATTGCTCTGCGTGCCCGATCCCGTTTGCCAAATAACCAATGGAAACTGGTCGTCGTGCTTGCCTTCAAGAATTTCGTCGCACACTTGGGCAATCATGTCCCTTTTATCAATGGGTAAAACGCCCAATTCGCAATTGGTATATGCTGCGGCCTTTTTTAAATATGCAAAACCATGCACAATTTCTATTGGCATGGATGCCGGCGTACCTATTTTAAAATTATTTCTGGAACGCTCTGTTTGTGCACCCCATAGTTTGTTTGAAGGAACCTGAACTTCCCCCATAGTATCTTTCTCTATTCTAAAATCCATAGATTTAATAAACTTTTTTTGATGTACAAATTTACATTTTTATTTGTTTATTA
>NZ_JAZEUN010000049.1:0-2039 GCF_037029175.1 Galbibacter sp. PAP.153
TCAGTGGAGAATATCGGAGTCGAACCGATGACCTCCTGCGTGCAAGGCAGGCGCTCTAGCCAGCTGAGCTAATCCCCCGTTTTTTAGTGATCAGTTAACGGTTACCGGTTAACAGTACTTAATAACGGCTACTCAACCTCTAAAATTTCCTTTCAATATTTCCATTACAGACCCTTTTAACATCTTTTTACAAGATATCACTCCGGTATATAACTTTTTAAGAACTTATATGCTCGCCCGGCAATCGATCATGCCCCGACCGCCCCCTCGACCTTAGTAGTCTCGGGCAGACTCGAACTGCCGACCTCTACATTATCAGTGTAGCGCTCTAACCAGCTGAGCTACGAGACTGTTTCTTTTTTTTATTGACAGCTTTAAGCAAAACCACCCCTTGTCAAGACCCACGATCGGTCAAAGGCCTTTTCTCTAGAAAGGAGGTGTTCCAGCCGCACCTTCCGGTACGGCTACCTTGTTACGACTTAGCCCCAGTTACCGGTCTTACCCTAGGCAGCTCCTTGCGGTCACCGACTTCAGGTACCCCCAGCTTCCATGGCTTGACGGGCGGTGTGTACAAGGCCCGGGAACGTATTCACCGGATCATGGCTGATATCCGATTACTAGCGATTCCAGCTTCACGGGGTCGAGTTGCAGACCCCGATCCGAACTGTGACCGGTTTTGTAGATTCGCTCCGCCTTGCGGCGTGGCCGCTCTCTGTACCGGCCATTGTAGCACGTGTGTGGCCCAGGACGTAAGGGCCGTGATGATTTGACGTCATCCCCACCTTCCTCTCGGTTTGCACCGGCAGTCCCGCTAGAGTTCCCGACTTCACTCGCTGGCAACTAACGGCAGGGGTTGCGCTCGTTATAGGACTTAACCTGACACCTCACGGCACGAGCTGACGACAACCATGCAGCACCTTGTAGCCCGTCCGAAGAAAAAAGTGTTTCCACTCCCGTCGGACTACATTTAAGCCCTGGTAAGGTTCCTCGCGTATCATCGAATTAAACCACATGCTCCACCGCTTGTGCGGGCCCCCGTCAATTCCTTTGAGTTTCATTCTTGCGAACGTACTCCCCAGGTGGGATACTTATCACTTTCGCTTGGCCACTGAGCCCGAGGGCCCAACAGCTAGTATCCATCGTTTACGGCGTGGACTACCAGGGTATCTAATCCTGTTCGCTCCCCACGCTTTCGTCCATCAGCGTCAATCGTGCAGTAGTGACCTGCCTTCGCAATAGGTGTTCTGAGTAATATCTATGCATTTCACCGCTACACCACTCATTCCAGCCACTTCCTGCAAATTCAAGGCCGGCAGTATCAAGGGCAGTCCCATAGTTGAGCTATGGAATTTCACCCCTGACTTACCGGCCCGCCTACGGACCCTTTAAACCCAATGATTCCGGATAACGCTTGCACCCTCCGTATTACCGCGGCTGCTGGCACGGAGTTAGCCGGTGCTTATTCGTACGGTACCGTCACCGGCCCACACGTGGGCCTTATTCTTCCCGTACAAAAGCAGTTTACAACCCATAGGGCAGTCTTCCTGCACGCGGCATGGCTGGATCAGTCTTCCGACCATTGTCCAATATTCCTCACTGCTGCCTCCCGTAGGAGTCTGGTCCGTGTCTCAGTACCAGTGTGGGGGGTCTCCCTCTCAGGACCCCTACCTATCGTTGCCATGGGGCGCCGTTACCGCTCCATCAAGCTAATAGGACGCATGCCCATCTTTTACCGCCGGAACTTTAACCGGGGACCGATGCCGGTCCCCGGTGCCATGGGGTATTAATCCGGATTTCTCCGGGCTATCCCCCAGTAAAAGGTAGGTCGCATACGCGTTACGCACCCGTGCGCCGGTCTCAAAGGGAGCAAGCTCCCTCCTACCCCTCGACTTGCATGTGTTAGGCCTGCCGCTAGCGTTCATCCTGAGCCAGGATCAAACTCTTCATCGTTGTCTTTTAAAAACCGTTCGGCCCTTTGTGAACAACCGTAAAGAATCTCAACTCAAAATGATCTTGCTTAAATTTTCTTACTTGGTCGG